>JAYTOA010000175.1:0-4178 GCA_043748015.1 Flavobacteriales bacterium | reverse complement strand
TATCTTGCGGCCTGTTAACAAAGATTCAATCCACTCTATTTCAATGAGCGAAACCGCTAAACTTATACTCGACGGCAAAGAATACGAACTTCCGGTATTCACAGGAACCGAGAACGAAAAAGCCATAGACATCAGCAAATTGCTGGAGACTACAGGCTATATTACGCTAGACTCTGGTTTTAAAAATACAGGTTCCACAAAAAGCGCCATCACATTTCTGGATGGAGACAAAGGAATTTTATGGTACCGGGGATATCCGATTGAGCAATTAACGGAGTACGCATCGTTTGTTGAAGTGGCATACCTCGTGATCTATGGCGAACTCCCAACACAAAAAGAGTTGGAATACTTCCAGGGAAGCATTGGTCACCACACATTGGTGCACGAAGACATGAAGCGGTTTTACGAAGCATATCCAACAGGAGCACATCCGATGGGTGTGTTGTCTTCGATGATCGCGAGTATGTCGACGTTTTATCCTGAAGCGCAGAATCCAAACAGACCCTACAAAGACATCGAACTGACCATGCACCGTTTGATTGCCAAGATGGCAACTCTCGCTGCTCAGGCACATAAAGTGAACATCGGTCACCCGATCATGTACCCACGCAACAGTTACAGCTACACGCAAAATTTCCTTCACATGATGTTCGCTTTGCCTACATCAGAGTATGAAATTGATCCGGTAGTGGATGATGCATTGAACAAACTTTTAATTCTTCACGCTGACCATGAGCAAAACTGTTCGACCTCAACGGTGAGAATAGTTGGTTCATCACAATCCAATCTCTACTCTTCCATTGCTGCAGGAATCGCAGCATTGTGGGGACCACTTCATGGCGGTGCCAACCAGGCCGTTATTGAAATGCTCGAGAAAATTAAACTCGATGGTGGTGATGTAGAAAAGTGGGTGAACAAAGCAAAAGACAAGAACGACTCATTCCGTTTGATGGGCTTTGGCCATCGTGTCTATAAGAACTTCGATCCACGCGCCAAGATTATCAAGAAGGCTTGCGACGATGTTTTGAACAGACTCGGCATTCATGATCCTGTCTTAGACATCGCGAAGAAATTGGAGGAAGTTGCATTGAAAGATGAGTACTTCATCGAGCGCAAACTGTATCCCAACGTAGATTTTTACTCAGGTATTATTTACCGCGCTATCGGTATTCCTACAGAAATGTTTACAGTGATGTTTGCACTGGGACGTCTTCCGGGTTGGATTGCACAATGGAAAGAGATGGTAGAGCACGGTGAACCAATTGGTCGTCCTCGTCAGATCTACACAGGCGCCACAAAGAGAGATTATGTTCCAATGCCGAAAAGAGGCTGAGGATAGCAATAGAAAATTCAACTTTATCATAAAGCCCCATCTCACGGGGCTTTTATTTTAAAAAGATCATGGATAACGGACATGTAACAGTATCGAACAACGACGGAATCATCACCGTTTCTTTCTTTCATCCGCAAAGCAATTCGTTGCCCGGAGAAATTTTGCGCGAACTTGGAGACACCATAACTTCTGTGAGTAATCAGGAAAGTACGAAAGTCATCATACTGCGCAGCGAAGGTGAAAAAGCATTTTGTGCAGGCGCGAGTTTCGATGAACTTGTTTCGATCAAAACCTTGGAAGAAGGTAAAAAATTCTTCAGCGGATTTGCACATGTGATCAATTCAATGCGGAAGAGTAGCAAGCTCATTATTGGGCGCGTGCAGGGCAAAGCTGTCGGTGGAGGAGTCGGGCTTGCTGCTGCAGTTGACTATTGTTTTGCAACGAATAATGCTGCTTTAAAATTGAGTGAGCTCGCGGTAGGCATCGGTCCTTTTGTTGTTGGTCCTGCTGTAGAACGAAAGATCGGAGTTTCTGCTATGTCACATCTCGCCATTGATGCCACCAATTGGCAATCTGCAGCATGGGCGAAAGAAAAAGGATTGTACAATGAAATTTTTGACACTTCAGAATTGATGGATCAGGCCATTGCGACGTTGGCGGAAAAACTTGTCAAGTCAAATCCTGAAGCAATGGCAGAGTTGAAGAAAATTTTCTGGCAAGGCACAGAACATTGGGATACACTTCTTGTTGAAAGAGCCGGGGTGAGTGGCAAACTGGTGTTGTCAGACTTCACAAGGAATGCGATATCGCAATTCAAAAAGAAGTAACACAGTTCCCTTTCCTGATATTTTGATTGCACACGTTTCGTCTGAAATCAACCACGCTATTTTCGCCACTTCTGCAAAGCAATTAGAAAATCAGATTGACGATCAGTGAAAACATTGTGCGAACAATTGTCGAGATAAACTACATTCTCCTCCCCAATCAGTCTTTGCAAATCCGCAACTTGCTGCGTTGAATAAAGTCCATCTTCTTTTCCGTAAAGACCATAGACAGCAATCTTTTTGCTCTGAAGTGATTTCAAATTTTCAGTTAGATCAATGGTTGTGTAGTGTTCATTTTTCCAAAAACCCTGAGGACCTTCATATGTCATTTTCGATGCATGAGTTGTAAGCGTGGAATCCTTTCTGTATATTTTGTATAAAACTTTAGCTTCATCTGTAAGGTTTGCAGGCATGTAAAAACCGTTTTGCATCGCATGACTAAAGCAATATGAACTGTATTCAATCGTAGTGGAGTCCATCTTCTCCAGCATCGATATATAATTGAGATTCACTTTATCGTCTTTCCCCTCATAAATCGTTCTGCATTTTGAGATGATGTTCTTGAAAGTAGATTGCAGCGACACTGGCGCTCCAACCAGCACAACTGACTCCACATTTTCAGGATGGCTCTCTGCAAAAAGCGTTGCCACTACTCCACCGAAACTATGTCCGATGATAATCGCCTTTTCAATTTTATGGCTTTTGTAAAGACCATTCAAATCATTGAATGTCTCATCAAAAGTGAACTTAGCTTTTGGATCGACGCTTCTACCTTCTCCACGTCTGTCGTAAACAATGACGAAAAATCCTTTATCGGCAAGCGATTGCGCAGTTGTCACTTCAAAATTTGCACAGTTATAACCGGGCCCGCCATGCAGAAAAATGATCGGCTTGTCTTTGTTGCTGCCGAAAGTTTTAATGTAAAGTTCTTGTGCAGTTGCAAATAGCGTTGCAACTAAAATGGCAGTCGTCGCTAGTATCGTTTTCATATGGTTTGAAAAGTAATATTGAAATGGAGTTTCATTGACCACATCGTCAATAAATATCATTTCCCGTATACAACCCGTCCAAAAAATCCACTTCAATTCATTTCATAAACGATACCCAACTTTCCGAAAAAAACCCAAGGTTGTTGATTCATCCATGGGTCGAATCCTGACATATAAGCTCTGATCTGAGGTTCAACGGTTACTCCAAATTTTTCCATGAAATTGTATTGCATTCCCAATCCGAATTGAACACTGGCTAAACCTGATTGAACATTCTCCAACTTACGTGCTGAATAGTCGATGTATGTTACATCGCTTGTATTAGAAATGAGGAAGGAAACAGCCATGCCGCCAGTACCATACAATTCAAAATCATCGCCACCAATGAATCTATGTCTATACATCGCCGGAATGTCGAGATAAGCAAGTTTCACACGCGCAGTATGTGGAATGGTAGGATCGCTTAATTCATTTGAATAGAACGCAAACTGAGCATTGTAACCGACATTATAATAATAAAGTCCGGTTGTGATTGCTGATCTCTCAGTAAAAATGCGAGTAAGGTCAGCTCCTACGCGAATGTTTTGTCTGGCTACATCATACTTGTGATCGAAATTCCTCGAAGTGGTTATTCCACCGTAATTATTATATGAAGAAGAAAGTCCAACACTCCAAAAAGGTTGAAAGGCTGAAGAAGTCTCTTGCGATTTGGTGCTGAAGTTTGAGAATAGCGCAAAGCATAAGTTGCTCAAAACAATTAAATAGAATTTCATAGGTTCAGTATGTTGAATTTGATAGTGATAAAAGTAAGTCCTCCATTACTTGATTTTGACCACCTGATTTGAACCTATAAAATAATTTTTCGGATTAACGTGTTACTTCGCATTGGCCTGTATTTGTTTGTATAAGTTAAGCGTGATGCTTAGGGGATATTGTCTCAGACCCCGTTTTCTTGGAGAAAATTCGCAAAAGAGTTTAGGTCGTTTTCCTATTCTGCGAATGAGTTTTTCTAGGCATTGGAACAAAAATGAT
>JAYTOA010000174.1:0-15719 GCA_043748015.1 Flavobacteriales bacterium | reverse complement strand
TACTGTGCAGAGGCACTTAGCAATGCCGGTGCGATTTATTGCATTTATGGCAACTTTGAAAAAGCCCTAGAATTTTATAAACAAGCCGCTGAGATTGATAGATCAGAATATGGAAAAGACCTTGATTTCGCGCAGAAAAAGCATGAAGAACTTGCTGTTCTTTCGAGCATTGGAATTGTGCCACCGGTAAATGAATTGGCTGCTGATAGTCATTCTGCGACAGCAAACTCAGTGAAGACACGTGGAGGAAAATCAGATCGTTATGAAGTTTATACTTTCCCTGATCCCAAGTTTAGCGTAGTAACCAAAGTTCCGGGTGATACGGAGTTTGAAAACCTAGGAATAAATGGTGAATTCATTTTGATCAAATTGTTGGGTGGCAAAGAAGGCTATATTAAAAAAGATATGGTGAAGATGTAAGTTTCATCTTACGACAAAATAAATACCCGCTTCGAAAAGCGGGTATTTTTTTGCCCAGAATCGAGTATGCCTGTAATTGAAAATTCCTGGTTTACTCATTCAATTACGACACTTAACTTCGCCCAATGAAACTCACGTGGCGTCTTAAAGATTGGAATGAACTTGACAAAGAAGACTTGTATGAGATGCTTGCATTGCGCATCAAAGTTTTTGTGATCGAACAAAATTGTCCATACCAGGATGTAGATGGCAAGGACAAAAAGAGCATGCATCTTTTCGCAAAAGATGAAAGCGGTGCATGCATGGCTTGTCTTCGTCTTGTGAAGCCTGGAGTATCTTATGAAGAATGGTCGATAGGCCGTGTGGTGACAGATCCTACAACACGTGGCACAGGCCTTGGCAAAGAATTGATGAAGCGCGCTATGGTTTTTTTTGTGGAAAAAGAAAATCCACCGGTGCGCATTTCAGCACAATCACATTTACAAAAATTCTACGAAGATTTTGGTTTTGAACGCGTAAGTGAAGAGTATCTGGAAGATGATATTCCGCATGTGGAGATGGTAACCAAAAGCATTAGATAGCAAAAAATCCAGTTGGCACTCATTATTCCACCACCACCTGCCACTGTCCAGCCAAGTACTTCAACTCACCCAATGCACAATATATAATCTTGCTGCGTTGTCATTCATTCTAATAGAAATCACTTTTCATCCGTTATGTGCGACAAATTTTGCCGGTGCATTTTGCGGCCGGTGATGTCGGGGATCATAAGTATGGGGTTGCCCAAATCTTTTTCAATTTGAAGTGGATTGGCCAGGCTCCATTTGAAATTACAAACGAAGCGACAGGATTGGGAATGACATTCACTGAATTTTCCATACCGATGACAATTTCATCTAATGCTACCAATTGACAGCCGAATTCGAGACAACCGAATTGATCCGTTTTGAAATTCATGGCACATCTAGTCCTGGGTCAGGGAACGCCTGCATAACCTTGCGACACGTGACCTGCTCACACAAATCCGCTGTCTGATGTCAACGCAATTGAGGTGAGATAATGTTCAGTAATGGAATCCGCATGGACATCGTATTTGTATTGCTTCTGCCAAACACTGTCCCGGTTTGCGTCCAATTTTATCACTACATCGGCTTTCCTTGAATAATTTCACATTCTGAGATCGTTGAGCTCTGAAGTAGCACCTTTAACCGTTGGGGCTCGGCTTTAGAGAAAATACTTAGAAATCCTGACCCCGCATGGCAACAGACAAATAGCGACTAGACGAAATATATCAATAAAAAAGAATCCGATTAACGGTTTAGACCGCATAACCACAAAGACAGAGAAGAATTTCGCAAAATGCACGTTAGCTTATCATGGTAAAAATGCGCTGATTTTACCTGTTGGAATGAGGATATGGGCTTTATGCAGCGATGAAGTAATGACTTCTACAGAATGAATACATACACGTCATTTTACTTGTGATCTATGTGCGAAATTACATTGTGAACTTTGTGTTTTCAAGGCCTTGCGCTTAAAGCCTGTGATCCGAAAAATTTATTCTTTGCGGAATCAATCGCAATCCTCATGACCCTAACGTTACCTTGCCCCATATTGCCACCATGAACACCGAACTCAAATCCCGTTGGAATGAACTCGTCGATGCACGAGAAGAATTTTTTGTTGAGCTGAATAAATTCAGCGACAATCAATTTCACTCGCAACCCACAGATGGTTGGAGTGCCGCGCAAGTTGTAGAACATGTGCTGGGCGCTGAAACCGGCACACTGGGTTATATGAAAAAGAAATCCTCGAGCGGTTGGGATGTGCTTGATAAAACCAGTGAGGAAAATATTGAAAGAAGCAAAGCGGTGAATGCAAGATTGGCTTCACCGGAAAAATATGCCGCGCCATCCATTTTGAATGAGCCAACCAATCAGTATTCAAAATCTCAAATGATTCTTCAATGGAATCTATTGAGGACAGACATGGAGAAATTTCTCAACGAAATTGATGAAACACATTATGATAAACTCGTCTTTCGTCAACCCGTTGCCGGCATGCTGAATGTGTTGCAGACTGTGGAGTTCATGCATCATCACTTACGCCATCACATTCCTCAATTGCGTCGCATTGCTTCCAACATTTCTTGAAACCATCCACTACAAATATCGAACAACCGCTTCCCTGGCATGTGTGGGGATGCATGGCTATCGCCTTCATGATTCCATTTGCGAAAAAATTCGTTCCGGGATTTATCGGTTTGTTGATGCTTTATGTCATCACCAATGCTTTACGCAAACGTCGCATCCAACATCCGAACAATTTGTTGCCACAGCTTTTGTTGCTTGCCATTTTCGCATTACACGTAGTTGGTCTCGCGTGGTCAGAACATATACATGAAGGATTGAATGAAACCGGCATCAAGCTTTCCTACTTCGCTTTTCCGGTGATAGCCTGGCTAATGCCGGCCATCAACAAAAAACAATTGCAGCAAATAGTTATGGCCTTTGTGCATGGTTGTATGGCGTTCATATTACTGGCCATAGGTTATGGAATTTATCGCAGTATCACCTTGAATGATATTGTTTATCTCGGCTATCAAGAACTTGGCATTTATCTGCATCCAACATATGCGGCCACTTATATGGCGATGGCCTACTTCTTACTCATGCAAAATGCGGCGCGAAAAGATTACTTCTACAACCGACGTTCGCTCCACTATTCAGTGAGTTTAGTATTGTTGGTCTTCATCAGTATGCTTGCATCAAAGGCGGGTTTACTGGCTGCACTCATTTCGATATTGATGGCAGTTATTGTTTTCCTTCAAAACAAAAAAACTATTGCTAAAACAATTTCAATCACTATCACTTCAATTGTAGTGTTGGTCGTTTCTACATTGATCGCGCCCGGTACATCTATGCGTGTGGAAGCAGCAATGCATGATGTTGAATCAAAACATGAACAAACATCTGCTATTGTCGAGGCAAAATCAAGTACGCAATTGCGACTTGTGACATGGAGTGCAGCGTGGTCAATATTGAAAGAAAATCCCTTTGGTGTTGGAACAGGCGACAGCGAATCAACTTTGGTGACTAAGTACAATGAGATGGAAGAACCGTATGCTGCAGAAAAACTATTGAATGCACACAATCAGTTTCTTCAATCAGGAATAGAACATGGTTGGTTGGGAATGATTCTGTTATTATTATTGACAAGCATCGTCGCATACACATCCATTCGAAAGATGCATTGGTTGATGATCAATTTCATCATTCTTTGCGCTATGAATTTTCTGTTCGAATCATTTCTTGAAGTGCAGGCGGGAATTGTTTTCTTCTGTTTCTGGATAGCTGTCGCAGGGAAGAGCGGCGATGATTAGCCTGCCGCCTTCGATGGGTTGTTTATCACGGAACTGCACAGAAGGAATTTCAGCATGCATAGAAAAGGAATAAACTCTTTTTCCGTTTATTCGATTGGAATGATTGAAGTCTTTTGTTCTTGAAAATTCAATCAAGTTTCAAGTATAAGAATTAGAAATAGCTTTCGGCGAAGTGACTTCCTTAAGTTGTAAAGTCGCAGTCATGCGAAATAGAAATCAAATTCTGTGCATTCTGAAATTCCTTCTGTGCAATTCTGTGTGAAACCCGTGTGAAACAAGCCACTAGTCGCCGTGCATCTCTTCAACTCCGGCTTTCACTTTGGTTGCGTGAAACTTCTTCGTGGCTTTCACGAAAGACACGAAAAGTGGATGAGGATTCATCACCGTGCTTTTGTATTCAGGGTGAAACTGGGCCGCCACAAAGTAAGGATGGTTATCAAGTTCGATGATCTCGACAAGATTGCTGTCCGGATTGATACCCGTGCATTTGTATCCAGCCTTTTCAAAAACTTCCTTGTATTCATTGTTGAACTCGAAGCGATGACGATGACGCTCTTCGATCATCTCTGCGCCTCCATAGGCCTTTGAAGCTTTGCTACCTGCCACTAATCGACAAGGATAACTTCCAAGTCGCATAGTGCCGCCTTTGTTCACTACGCTCTTTTGTTCCGCCATCAAGCTGATAACAGGATGCGCCGTGTATTCTTTCATTTCAGTAGAATGAGCATCCACCAGACCAAGAACATTGCGTGCAAATTCAACAGTTGCCATTTGCATACCCAAACAAATACCAAAGAATGGAATACCGTTTTCACGCGCATGTTTGATCGCTTCCAGTTTTCCATCCATACCGCGCGAACCGAAACCGGGAGCGACGAGCACGCCATCCACTCCTGCAAGTTTTTCAACTGCATTGCGCGTAGTCAACTCTTCAGAATGAATCCAACGAATATTCACAGCAACCTCGTTGGCCGCACCCGCATGAACAAATGCTTCCGCTATAGATTTATAAGAATCTTTGAGTTCAACGTATTTTCCGATGAGCGCAATGGTCACTTTTCCCTTTGGATTTTTATGTCGAGAGAGAAAATCCATCCATTTTTTCATGTCAGGTTTCTTCTTTGACTTCACGCCCAATTTTTCCAACACCACTTCATCCAGTTTTTCCTCCAACATCATCATTGGAACATCGTAAATCGTTTCCGCATCGATACTTTCTATTACCGCGTTTTGAGAAACGTTGCAAAATTTGGCGATCTTATTTCTGATCTGTGGAGACAAATGGTGCTCCGTTCTGCAAACAAGAATGTCGGGCTGCACACCGTTTTCAAGCAAAGTTTTTACCGAGTGCTGCGTAGGTTTTGTTTTCAACTCACCGGCAGCGGCGAGATATGGAATCAAAGTGAGATGAATGTCGATGCAGTCATCCTCCTTTTCCCATTTCATCTGGCGGACAGCTTCCACATAAGGAAGCGATTCGATGTCGCCGACCGTTCCACCTATTTCAGTGATAATGAAATCGAATTCACTCTTCGAACCGAGAATCTGAATACAGCGTTTGATCTCGTCGGTAATGTGCGGAATTACTTGCACAGTCTTGCCGAGGTACTCACCGCGCCGTTCCTTGTCAATTACACTTTGATAGATACGTCCGGTGGTAATATTGTTTGCCTGAGATGTTGGAACATTGAGAAAACGCTCATAGTGACCGAGGTCAAGATCCGTTTCAGCCCCATCGTCAGTTACATAGCATTCGCCATGCTCGTATGGATTCAATGTACCCGGATCGATGTTGATATAAGGATCGAGTTTCTGTATGGTTACGCGATATCCGCGCGACTGCAGCAGTTTTGCCAGAGAAGCAGAGATAATTCCTTTACCGAGAGAAGATGTCACACCGCCTGTGACGAAGATATATTTAATG
This sequence comes from Flavobacteriales bacterium, assembly GCA_043748015.1. Taxonomy (GTDB): domain Bacteria; phylum Bacteroidota; class Bacteroidia; order Flavobacteriales_D; family Sanyastnellaceae; genus JAIBBG01. Next base: position 9,993 of record JAYTOA010000174.1, on the reverse strand, counting down.
TTTTCTGACATGCCGTAATAGTGCTGAAAAGCCAATATGATTACGGGGTTCAAAACTACGTCAATCTTTTCGGCGAATGAAGTTTTTGTTTTAGAATGATGAATTAAAAGTCTCGGACACCACGTCTGTCAAGCATTTGAAGTTCCTAACAAAACATACAACAACGCTATTTTCCATCAGGAAAATCCATCATGAGTTTTTCAACGATCTTGAAATCTGACAAAAATTCTCGAGCAACGACGCGCAAAAATGGTGTAAGCGGGAACGGCCAACACTATTCCAATAATACCTGCAACCGTGGCCGCCATCAGCACGACAATGAAAATTTCCTGTAGATGCGCCTTCACGTGATTTCCCATTAGAACAGGTTGAACCAATAAATTACCAATGAGATGTGCGCTAGTAAAACCGCCAATACAAGCACCAGTAACGGAAGTATCGCGGTCTGAAAATGAAGGTGCATAGAGGTCGTCATTGCAATGAATACGCCGACCAAGGCTTCAATCCACGGACCCAGATATGGAATTACATTGATTCATCCCACGAAAAGTCCAATCAAAAGCACATTATACACACCAATGACAAATTGCGATAATCCAACCATCAAAACCATGATAAGGCATCATAACACGACACCAAGGAAATTTCTGCGCAACAAATCATGCGAATGCTCGATGAAGTTTTTGATCCTTCCAATGTGTTCATCAGGCGTAAGCGTAAAAACTCTTCGAGAAAATAAAAACCCATCTTTCAGAGAAAAAAAAGGTGATGAACAACAGTGCGAAAGCTCCGATGAACACATCACCAATGAATCCAGAAATACTATCGACGACAGAATTTAGCCATTCAAAACTGAAAATTGCCGAGCGGATGTCACGTGAAACTCGGTGAGCTTCATCTCCCCCGTGTAGCCAAATTCCGCTGCTACTTGCAACCATACAGTTGCTATTGAATATTATATGCAATCAATACAGGATCAATCTGTGAAATCATTGCAACTTCATGGCGAACCAAGGGTGTTCGTGGAATAAAAAATCCAGAGATTACGCTAACGAAAAGTCGCAATGAAATTAACGTTCTGATCCATGAAGGAATATAAAAATTACCAATTCCAAGTTTGTTCCACAAACCACAAACGGACCCGAAGATCTAAGAGATAATTATCGCTATGATGACCTAAGCAATGATTGATTTGAATATAAACACCAGCCAAGCCGACACCGAAATCAACAGTATGGTAAAAATAATGCACCAGTTTTGCGTCAGCCCCTTCATCTATTTGAATTTTTTCGGATAATCAAATTGAACAAGATTACCTGATGAACCCGAAATCAATTTCCAGGATTCCAAATCAAATTCAATTTCAGCTATAGCGCAAGTCGGCATTTCCACCAGTGCTTCAGTCAGGTATGTTGACAGTTGTGAGAACCCGGGATTGTGTCCGAAGAGAATAGCAGTATTCACATGATCATCTATTGCGTTCACTATCAAAAGAAGTTGAGCAGGTGTTGCTTCGTAGATTCTTTCATCGGTGAAAAATTCCTTATCAGAAACTTGCAATGACTTCGCAAAAAAACGCGCGGTTGTAATTGCGCGGTTGGCAGGGCTTGAAATGATGAGGTCTACTTTCTTCATTCGTTCTGCAAGCATAGCAGCCATAAAAGGTGCATCTCGCAACCCGCGTGGATTCAGTTTCCTGTCAAAATCAGATTGACCCGGTTCAGACCAATCAGATTTAGCGTGACGTATAAGAAAGAGCCGTTTCATTAATGAGGCGAAAAATACAATTCCAATCGAGAATCCGCAAAACATGATCACCCACTAGCGCGGGAAATTTTTAGACAAGTCTAAATTTATATTTACCCAAACACAAAATTTATTTACATTTACATCAAAGAACATCGATGTCAGAATCCACCGATAATTACTTGAAGGCAATATTTTCATTGTCGGAGCCAAATTGCGAGCATGTTACAACAACTGCTCTGGCGGAAAAAATGCAAACGAAAGCATCATCTGTTACTGACATGCTGAAAAAACTCGACAGCCGTGGATATGTTAAGCACACACGATATTATGGCGTAGCGCTCACAGCCAAAGGAAAAAAACAAGCGCTGAACATTGTGCGCAAGCATCGTTTGTGGGAATTGTTTCTTGTAGAAAAGCTCGGTTTCGGATGGAATGAAGTGCATGAAATTGCTGAGCAACTCGAGCATGTGGAATCAGATGCGTTGGTGAAGAAGCTCGATAAATATTTAGGTCATCCGAAATATGATCCACATGGCGATCCGATCCCGGATGCTTCAGGAGTGCTTCCATCGGGAAGAAAAACATTGAGCGCATATGCCATGAAGGAAAATGAAACATATGCGATTGCGGCAGTGTCTGATGATTCGGAGTCTTTCCTCAACCATTTGAAATCGCTCAAACTTCAACTTGGAACTGCAATCAAATTATTAGAACGATATCCATTTGACAATTCCATGCGAGTGGAAACGAATCATGCAGTGATCAACCTTTCAAAATCTGTGGCAGACAATCTCATCTTACAAAAGGCAAAAAAGCGATGAGCAAGGAAAAAGATCCAATGGCGAGTTTGTCGGAGATACACTCCACGGTTGACACTACGAAGCAAACATCGTGGTGGAAGCGACTTTTCGCTTTCGCCGGCCCGGCTTATTTAGTGAGCGTCGGCTATATGGATCCAGGTAACTGGGCAACTGACATCGCGGGTGGAAGTCGCTACGGATACAAGCTGATCTGGGTATTGTTGATGTCAAATCTCATTGCGCTGTTGCTGCAAAGTTTGAGTGCACGACTAGGTATCGTGCGCGGTCTCGATCTTGCGCAAGCATCACGGGCAACCTATCCGAAATACATCAATATTCCACTTTACGTTTTAGCGGAAATCGCTATTGCTGCATGTGATCTTGCTGAAGTACTCGGTATGGCCATCGGATTGCAGCTATTGTTTGATCTACCGCTACTTTGGGGTGTAAGCATTACTGTGCTCGACTCTTTCCTCCTGCTCTTCTTGATGAATTACGGCATACGAAAAATGGAGGCGTTCATCCTAAGTCTTGTTGCAATCATTGGTGTATCCTTTCTAGTACAAATGATACTTGCGCAACCGGATCTGGGACAAATTGCTACCGGTTTCATTCCATCGTTACCTGATGAGACAGCATTGTATATAGCGATTGGAATCATCGGTGCTACAGTGATGCCGCACAATTTATATCTGCATTCATCGCTCGTTCAGTCGCGAAAAATTGAAAGGTCGCGAGATGGAATCAAGCGAGCCATTCGCTTCAACATCATCGATTCTACAATCGCGCTCAATCTCGCCTTCTTCGTCAATGCTGCGATACTCATACTCGCCGGTAGTGCATTTTTCGGCAACGGAATGTTTGAGATTTCAGAAATTCAGGACGCGCATAAAATGCTTGAGCCTGTATTGGGAAGCAAAATGGCGCCTATGCTCTTTGCGATTGCATTGATTGCATCAGGTCAGAGCTCAACAATTACGGGCACTCTTGCCGGACAAATTGTAATGGAAGGGTATCTCAATCTGCGGATACAACCGTGGATCAGGAGACTACTCACACGGTTGATTGCAATTATTCCTGCATTTATTGTCATCTATGTTTTTGGTGAAAATTCTACCGGACCACTATTGGTCTTTTCGCAGGTGTTGTTAAGTCTTCAACTTGGTTTTGCGGTTATTCCACTCATTCATTTCACTTCTGATAAAGAAAAAATGAAAGGCTTTGCGATACCGATGTATGTGCAGGTTGCGGCATGGACTTCGGCACTAATCATCGTAGCACTCAACGTAAAAATGGTGGCCGATGAAATCATGGGATGGCTTGAAACATATGAAAACCCTTTCATCATTTGGATTACAGCAATACCTATTGCAATCATCGCAGCAATACTTTTGTTGTATGTCATTTTTAGCCCTCTGATTATTTCAAGGAAGTTGACGCCGGAATTTTTGCATGCGCACAAAACAGAACTTGCCACATTAAAGATCATGCGTTATAGAAAAATAGCCGTTGCACTTGACTTTAGTAAGCTCGACACCATTAGCGTAAGTGCCGCGTTGAGTCAAGGTGGAACTGAGGCGCAATACATTTTGATACATGTTGTAGAGTCCGCAGGAGCGCACGTACTTGGAGATGATATTGAAGATCTTGAATCGCAAGAAGATTTGAAAAGTCTTGAAGTTTATGCGGAGACTTTGCGCAATCAGGGCTATCAAACAAATTTGAAAATCGGTTATGGCAATCCTAAAAATGTCATCCCGAAAATTGTGAATGAAGAAACTGTTGAACTATTGGTCATGGGAGCGCACGGTCATCGAGGACTCAAAGACATCTTCTTCGGCACAACAATCGAAGCTGTTCGTCACAAAATTAAAGCCGCTATTTTAGTTGTTCGCTGAGGTTTCAGGAAATAAGTAATTGATCAGCGAGTTCGACAAAATCAACGCCGTCAAAATTACCTGAAGTCATCAAGAGGAGATTTTTCTTATTCCATGATTTAGCTCTCAAATCGTTCATGAGCAATTTCGAATCTGTATAGACAACCACATTGCTTGTTCCGAAAGCCTCGCGCACTTGTTCAGTGCTAATAGCCGCAAGTTTCTTGTGTTCGATTGTATGCGGGTTGAAATAAACGAGAGCTTCGTCCGCTTCTTCCATTGCTCCATTGTACTCCGCGAGGAATTTTGCATTGAGACTGCTGAAAGTGTGAAGCTCCATACAGGCAATTAATTTCCGTGATGGAAACTGTTGTTTGAACGCTGCAGTTGTTGCTTTCAACTTCGAAGGTGAGTGCGCAAAATCTTTGTACATCACTGACGAAGAAGTTTCCTTCACTAGTTCTAATCGGCGCGCTGCTCCAGAGAAGGATTGTATCGCTTTGTAAAAATCTTGTTCATGGATTCCCGCCTCACGACACACATTCAGAGCTCCATTTAAGTTTTGCAAATTGTGATTTCCGAAAACTTTGAGCGGAATTTTTTCGCTTCCAACGACAAGAAATGTCTTGCCATTTTCCACAACATGCGGATGCGTATTGTAGGCAATTTTTTTGAACTTTCCGGAATGTTGGAGAGCAAGTTTCTTCACTTCTGGATCTGAGTCACAATAAATCAACGAACCACCACTTTCAATTTTATCCAGAAAAATGGAAAACTGCTCAACGTAATTTTCAAACGTAGGAAACACGTTGATGTGATCCCATGCAATGCCGCTAAGTAAAGCGATGTGTGGATGATAAAGATGAAATTTCGGACGCAGATCTGTAGGAGAAGAGAGATACTCATCGCCTTCGATGACAGTAATTTTAGCGGTTTCGGAAAATCGCACCATGCAATCAAAACCATCGAGTTGAGCACCGACGAGATAATCACATTCAACACCACATTCCTTCATGACGTGAAGAATCATGGCGGTGGTTGTAGTCTTGCCATGACTGCCGCCGATAACAATGCGCAGCTTATTTTTCGACTGCTCATAAACGTATTCCGGATAGGAAAAAATTTTCAGTCCCAGTTCCGTCGCACGAAGCAATTCAGGATTGTCTTTACGCGCGTGCATACCGACAATTATTGCGTCGAGTTTGTTGTGGATTTTTTCCGGAAACCAACCTTCTGCATCGGGAAGCAATCCAAGTTTTTTCAACCTTGCCTTGCTTGGCTCGAATATTTCGTCATCACTACCTGTGATGTTAAATCCCTTCTGGTATAATGCTATGGCCATGTTGTGCATGGCGCTACCGCCGATGGCGATGAGGTGAACGTTCATTTTCTATGTTTGATTACAGGCCTAAAATTATTGCTGCAATACACATCAAATAAGCCAACACAATGGAATTATCAACCGACAAGGGTCGCAATTCCATATTCCATAAAAAAGAGAATCCGTTATTGTTTCAAAAGTGTTCCCGTATTTAAAACCACGCCGCCTAAAGATTGTCTGTAGAAATACACACCTACAGGTAATGCAGAAACATCAATCTGATACAATTGCCTGCCACGTAGTGACTGCATCAAAACTGTTTGTCCCTGTGCATTAATCAATTGAAAATCGACATCGAGATTCGATGGTTTCAACATTACAAAATCAGAAGTCGGGTTTGGATAAACCAACGATTCATTGACAAGGTTCTCGGACACTTCATTAACGAGAAATTCTGCGAAACCAGAACAAAAATTATCGTCCGTTACGGTAACAGAATACGTTCCCGGAGCGTCAGTTGGAATACTATAATTTGTAGAGCCGGTGTTCCATGAAAAAGAGTACTCACCACTCCCACCAGTTGGAACGGCGTGTAAATAAGTAATTCCCTCCTCAGTTACAACGCTGAAAGAAATCTCTATCGGATCAGGTTCAGTAATAGCATATGTGACCGTTGTAACACATCCACCCGCATCAGTGACGTCAACGGTATAATCACCACCCTGCAAATAGACAATCAATGCCGCATCCTGATCATTGCTCCAATCATAAGTGAAAGGTCCATTCCCTACAACATCCAGCGCAATCAAACCATCAAAATATCCCGCGCAAGAAACGTTATCGACACTTGCATTGATAACAGGGCCACCGCCAAAAGCCAGACTCATTCCCTGATAACCGCCGGTATTGAATTCATATCCGTAGTGAAAATGTGAAACAGAACTAGCGCTCATTCGAAACTCCGAATGATATGCACCTGAAAGGTTTAAATCGATGGCGTACACATTTAAGCTATTGGTTGGAAACGACGTGGTGAATCCGGTCGGTGGCTGATTAGTCGTTGCGGTTGTCGCGTAATTAAGCGCAGAACTGAACCCCGGATTACTCAATGGATTAATTCCTGTGAAATTGATCGAATTGAGCACCCAACCGTTAGACTCAGAATTGAGAATTTCGAATGCCAGCCATTCGTATAAACTAATACCATCATTGTAAAGTGTTTCAAGACTTTCAACGGTGATACTCGTTGGATATAGTCCGTCGAGATTGTTCGTCCTAGCACCATTTAAATTCTGATCGGCGAAAATTTGAATGTCGTAAAGAAAACCTGCCCAACCACCAATACGATCAGTGGAACCCTCCGGTAAAAAAGGCGAATTCAATGTCTGTGAAATATTGTAACCGTTTTCTGTTCCATTAGGATCTGCAGCAATGTGCTGAATTCTTACCCAGAGATTGTGACCAGCACAATCGTTGATCGGATAATAAAGTCCTGTTGTGAACATTGGGTGATTAGTATCCGAAAATGAAAAATTAAAAGTTGCCAGCGTCATTCCCGATGACGAAAGATTGGTTCCGGGAAGCGCTCCTTCATCCGGCGACAAAAAATATTCAGAACTATAAAAATCGAATGCTTGTGCAGAAATAATCATTGTGATTAAACAAAAGACAAGGGTGAGGTATAGATTTTTCATTTGACTTGAGTTTAGTACAAAGTTATTTAAACCACATCCAAAACCAAAGAATACAATGCATGAACTTTGTCACACATTTCATCCCAGGCGCCAGAAAAGTCTCACTCGTCATGGCTCAATTCAATTTTTATATGGGGAAGTGGTAACTCTATTTGAATGAGAAGACGAGTGTGATATTGTGAAAGTACAAAGACTGAAGAATTGGGTTGGTATTGATGTTGCGTAATCCGAACGAATACCGAATCTCAGGAGAGAATATCAAATTCGAAAGCTGATTGTTGAGTCCGAAACCCAGATCAATCGCCCAATCTGCTTTTGTTTTGAAATCAGTGCTCGTCTCACTTCTGCTGATTACAGGCACTTTTATATTGGGTCCAGCAAGCACGTATGGAACTCTTTTTCCACTACCCAATTTGTAGACGAAGTGTGACATATAATCCAAACTCACCGGTAAGATTTTATGGGTTACCGTGAAATTATCAATATCACTTATTCGCACTACACTGCGATTCACAGACACCTCCGCTTTTGGTGAGAAAATCATTTTATCCGATATCGGTACATCCATGACGAGCCCCAATCTAAAACCGACATCATTGCCAAAGCTTATACTATGGGGTAACTCCTGCCTTGAAAATGCATTGGAGTAATTGACACCCAAACTAAATCCGAACTTGATTTTGTTTCGAACTGTGTCAGCTGCTATCCAATCGTTTTCGTCTTGGGCAATAGCGTGAAAAGTTCCAGAAATAAGAAAAATTGCAGCAAGAAATTGTTTCATTGTAAGTCTATAGATTCAATATTAAACTTCACCATAAAAAAATCTGGAGACTAACGCGAATGGTCTTACTTATTGTTCACAGAAATTACTAAATGCAAATTGCCTCCATCATTTTTTCACTGCAACCAACATCACATAATTCCACAATCCCCTTTTCAGCGCTTTAAATTGATAGTACCCTGATTGATAATGTTGAGCGGCGGCCTTACTCACCCGAGGATGAAAGACATTGTACAAAATTGAAGGAATAGCGCCGGCAAGCGAGGCGAAATACATTCTCCTTGAACTCCTCCTAATAGCCATCGAGTAATCGGTTGCCCGAATAGATTTGAATTGACTTTTTTCAAGTGTCTTCGCGAAATCAACAAGCGTTGTTAACTGCGCGACTCGCCATTTAGTTAACCATTTTCCCAACAGATTTGCAGGATCATGAAGATGACTTTTCGACAAAAAATAATCACTGATCACTAGTCTTCCGCCTCTCTTTAAAATTCTGTAAGCCTCGTCAATAAATGCCTCGCGATTGGCAGCATGGCACATACTTTCACATGCCCAGACTACATCGAAAAATTCATCCACAAACTCTGTCTTGGTAAAATCCATAATATGAAATTTCACCCTTTCCGAAATTTTGAAATCCAATGCTGATTGTTCAGCGAGTTCTAATTGAACTTCGCTCAAAGTGATTCCCGTCACTTTAATATTCTTAGCCTTGGCTAGATAAATTGCAGCTCCACCCACGCCACAACCTGCATCGAGAATGTGATCACCGTCATTTATGTCGGCCAATTCCATCATCAACCTATTGGTATTTTCCAGGGCTTGAGAAAAATTCACCGTTTCCTTTTCCCAAATTCCATAATGCAAAGCGAGAGACGATTTCAGATTCCACCATCGGATATAATGGTGTTGCGTGTGATTATAATATTCCGCAACTTCTTCCGGTGAGTACATCGCCAATGATCTGTTGTTCGCTTATTGATTAAAAACCGCTTCAAGAATGTGCATGTCCAACTTATCCATACTCAACATTGCTTGCATCACGGCCATTGATTTCTCATTGTCAAAATGACCAAGCATTTCTCCCAGATTTCTCGGAACAACCTGCCATGACAAGCCGAACTTATCTTTCACCCAACCACACATTTGAGGTTCACCCCCATTTGAGAGTTGCTCCCAGAGATGATCAATTTCTTCTTGTGTATCGCAATTGATGAAGAATGAAATGGCTTGCGAAAACTGGAACCGAGGACCACCGTTTAAGGCGTAAAAGGTTTGTCCTTCAATCTCAAATGTTGCGCTGAAGACAGTACCTTTTTCACCAGGTCCGTCTTCACCGCTTCTTTTTACAGACAGGATATTCATATTCCCGAAAACTACTTTATAGAATTCAATTGCCTCTTCGAGATTGTCGTTGAACCACAGGAACGGTACTACCTTCGGCTTCATATAATTATGTATTTCGTTATTTTGAGAACGCAACAAAATTCGACTATTTCGCAGTGCGGCAGCAAAAAAGCAAATCGCATTTTGCTTCTTGCTTTGCACCCAAGTAGATTCGATTTGCCGTCTACATTAAATTTTGCCAAATGAATTCTAGAGACGAACTTTCAACAAAACCCAAGGAGACGACGCGCTCTGCCAAATCCGGTCTTGGTCCCGGCAGTTTGGTTTATATCGGTCAAAAAAGGGACACTCGGGTGAATGTGCAACTCATCGAGTACGACCAAGAGAGTTTGATTGAGAAAACAATCGAAGACATATCCGAATG
>JAYTOA010000173.1:0-11990 GCA_043748015.1 Flavobacteriales bacterium | reverse complement strand
ATGTATTCCGCGAGCGCTTCTGCAAGTCTGTCTGCAAGTGCTTTTGCGAGGATGGCAGAATAGTCATCATGATCCTTTTCAAACGCTTCTACCATAGCATCAAGACCAAAACCTGTGCAAACGGCAAAACATCCGATGTAATCTTTTGCACCGGAATGAACAGGTGCAATAAAGTCGGCTAATGCATAATTGTGTTGACCACTCACTTTTTTGGTTTGCTGACGCAAAGTCAAAATCCGTTTTGCATTTTGATCATTGTTTGTCTTGACAAGAATGTCGTCACCCTCTGCGTTCGCTTCGAATATTCCAATAACGGCTCGCGCTTCGAGTTGGTTTTTTGTGACGATCTCATGAAGCATTGCTTTTGCGTCTGCAAACAATTGCGATGCTTGTTCACCAACAATTTCATCTTCCAGAATCACCGGAAAACGTCCCGCCAATTCCCAGGTTTGAAAGAAGGGCGTCCAATCAATGAATGGAACAATTTCTTCCAATGGTATTTGTGTGAAGACATGAATACCGTGTTTATCCGGAGCAGTGATAGTCTCATCATTGAAGAAAGCCTGAAATTTATTTTTGCGTGCCTCTTCGATTGTCAGATAAGACTTCGCTGCAACATTTGCTGCATAGTGTTCTCTTACTTTGATGTATTCTAATCTGTTGTTCTCAATGAATTCCTTCTGCGAATCTTCACTCAATAAATTGCTCACAACAGTCACTGCACGACTGGCATCCAACACATGCACGATAGGGTGGTCATAATGCGGCTCAATTTTCACGGCCGTGTGAACTCGCGACGTTGTGGCGCCTCCAATGAGCAGAGGTATGTTCAGTTTTCTACGTTGCATCTCTTTCGCAACGTGAATCATTTCATCAAGTGATGGCGTAATCAATCCCGAAAGACCGATGGCGTCCACACCTTCATGAATGGCGGTGTCGATAATTTTATCTGCAGAAACCATGACGCCGAGATCAATGATTTCATAATTGTTGCAAGCCAGAACAACACCGACAATGTTTTTACCGATGTCGTGAACATCACCTTTTACTGTTGCCATCAACACTTTTCCTGCACTGTGCCGAACAGATACATCTCCACTTTTTAGTAAAGCATCCTTCTCTGCTTGTAAATAAGGTTCGAGATAAGCAACGGCTTTTTTCATTACACGCGCACTCTTCACCACTTGCGGCAAGAACATTTTACCACTACCAAAGAGATCCCCGACGATTGACATTCCTGCCATCAAAGGACCTTCAATCACATGCAGCGGTCGTCCTAATTTTTGTCTTGCTTCCTCAGTATCCTCATCAATGAATTCTATAATGCCTTTTACCAAAGCATGTGAAATGCGACTTTCTATGCTTTCGTTTCTCCAAGACAGATCTTGTTTGTTCTCCCTTTTCGCAGACTCTTTGTTTTTATCTGCGTATTCGAGAAGTCGCTCAGTAGCATCTTCTCTTCTGTTGAGCACAACATCTTCAACAAGTTCAAGTAGGTCTTTTGGAATTTCGTCATACACTTCCAATTGAGATGGATTCACAATTCCCATGTCCATTCCATGTTGAATTCCGTGATACAGGAATACCGCATGAATGGCTTCCCTCACGCGATTGTTTCCGCGAAAGGAGAAGGATACATTTGAAACACCGCCGCTGACTAAAGCACCAGGCAAATTGGACTTGATCCATTCTGTTGCGCGAAAGAAATTCACTGCGTTATTGCGGTGCTCTTCCATGCCTGTTCCAACGGGAAATATATTCGGATCGAAAATGATATCGTGAGGATCGAATCCGACTTTTTCTACCAAGACTTTATAAGCTCTTGAGCAAATCTCAATGCGTCGTTCGTACGAATCCGCCTGGCCTTCTTCATCGAATGCCATTACGATAACAGCGGCTCCGTATCGTCTGACTTTTTTTGCCTTCGCAATAAAATCTTCTTCACCTTCTTTGAGTGAAATTGAATTCACTACACATTTTCCTTGCACGCATTTCAATCCGGCTTCCAGAATTTCCCACTTGGATGAATCGATCATTATGGGAATTTTTGAAATGTCCGGTTCGCTTGCAATGAGGTGTAAGAATCTAGTCATGGCAGCAACGCCATCGATCAAACCTTCATCGAGATTTACATCGAGAATCTGCGCGCCTCCTTCTACTTGTTCGCGTGCAACTGCCAATGCATCATCGTATTTGTCGGCTTTGATCAATTCAAGAAATTTCTTTGAACCCGTCACATTGCAGCGTTCTCCAACATTGATGAAATTGGATTCGGGAGTAGCGATCAGAGGTTCAAGCCCTGATAATTTTAGTTTGACATTTCTCTTCTGAGATGACACGTCCGATGTTTCTATGATGACTTCGTTGTTCAATGTGATTGTGTTGAAGGTTTGATAGTAGTGTTTAGGTGAGCAATGATTTCTCATCCATTCTGCGAGTGGGATATTGAGCTGCCATTTTAGCAATTGCGCGGATATGATCAGGCGTTGTTCCGCAACATCCTCCGAGAATATTCACAATTCCTTTTTCGCAATACTCTTTGACGAGTGTCGCCATTTCATTCGGCGATTGGTCGTAATGACCCATTGCGTTTGGAAGTCCCGCATTTGGATATGCGCTCACCAAACAATCCGCATTTTCGCCGAGCACTTCAACATATTGTTCCAATTGTTCAGCACCCAATGCACAATTGAAACCGATACTGAATAGGGGAGCGTGCGACATGGAAATAAGAAACGCTTCAGCAGTTTGGCCGCTCAAAGTTCTTCCGCTCGCATCGGTGATTGTTCCGCTCACCATCATTGGCAGTTCAACTCCTTTCTCGTCGAAAACTTCCATGATTGCATAAAGAGCAGCTTTCGCATTCAGTGTATCGAAAATGGTTTCCACCATCAGCGCATCCACGCCGCCATCCATCAAACCGTTCACCTGTTCTTTATAAGCAACAACAAGCTCATCAAATGTGATGGCACGAAAGCCTGGATCATTCACGTCAGGCGATAGCGAAGCAGTTCTATTGGTTGGTCCAATTGCACCTGCAACAAAGCAAGTGCGATCAGATTGAGGATTTTTTTCGTAGAAAGAATTGACAGCGTTACGTGCGCATTGTGCAGAAACCAGATTGATTTCGTAAGCGAGATCCTCCATTTTATAGTCAGCCAATGAAATGCGCTGAGCGTTGAAAGTATTCGTTTCAATGATGTCTGCACCCGCTTCAAGATATTCAAGGTGAATTTGGGTGATGATGTCGGGACGTGTAATACTGAGCAGATCATTGTTGCCTTTTAGATCAGAAGGATGTGTTGCGAATCGCTCACCGCGAAAGTCTTCTTCGCTGAGTTGATATCGCTGAATCATTGTACCCATGGCGCCATCCAGGATGAGGATGCGTTCTTTCGCCAATTGTTGTAATTTTTTCTTCATGCACAAAAATGTATCCGGAGTATTACCGGTATTTTGCTTCACAAGAAAATTTAGGATGAGTGCGCGCGATTAGAAAGTCTTACATCGCTGCCTCATCTACCCCGGATGTTACTCAGGGAAGGAGTTGGCACCCGGCTTAAACTGGGTTGCCAGGACATCACAGGGCCTATTCCCTCCGTCCTTCTTGATAAAGCGTGGCAAAGATAATCAAGACGTGTTGTCATCAGGATATTTTTTGTTGATGTAGGTGAAGTAGTTGCACTTTGTCGCTGACAAATGATCCAATGAGGAAGTACTGCCCTAAAAGATTTCGATGGCACTTCTGATGACATTGTTGTGAAAGATATTGAGCAAAATTTTTCAACCTTTCGACGATTTTCTATTTGATTAAATCGTCATCACTACTTTTGGCCGCTCAAAAAAAAATATCAATGCCATATTTATTTACATCAGAATCGGTGTCAGAAGGACACCCGGACAAAGTAGCGGATCAGATCTCAGATGCGCTCATCGATCATTTTCTCGCTTACGATCCACAGTCGAAAGTTGCATGCGAAACGCTAGTGACAACAGGACAAGTGGTATTGGCCGGTGAAGTGAAATCCGAAGCTTATCTCGACGTTCAGGACATCGCTCGTGATGTTATTAAGAAGATTGGTTACACAAAAGGTGAGTACATGTTCGAGGCGAATTCTTGCGGAATTCTTTCCGCGATTCACGAGCAATCTCCTGAAATCAATCAGGGTGTTGAGCGCAAGAAGCCGGAAGATCAAGGCGCCGGTGATCAGGGAATGATGTTCGGTTACGCATGCAGTGAAACGGATAACTATATGCCGCTGCCATTGGAACTTGCACACACGTTGTTGCGCGAACTCGCAGTAATTCGCAAGGATGCACAATCGGGCAAAGGAAAGGTGATGCCTTATTTACGTCCAGATGCTAAAAGCCAGGTAACAATCGAGTATGATGACAATAACAAGCCTGTACGCATTGATTCAATTGTGATCTCAACACAGCACGATGATTTCGCAAAAGATGCTATCATGTTGAAGAAGATCAAAGATGACGTGATCAATATTCTCGTGCCGCGGGTGATGAAGAAATTGCCAAAGCGTGTTCAGGCTTTGTTCAACAATAAAATAGTTTACCACGTCAATCCAACCGGAAAGTTTGTTATCGGCGGACCACATGGCGATACAGGTCTAACAGGTCGCAAGATCATTGTAGATACATACGGAGGAAAAGGGGCTCACGGAGGTGGAGCATTCTCAGGAAAGGATCCATCTAAAGTGGATAGATCTGCAGCATATGCTACACGCCATATTGCAAAACATCTTGTTGCTGCAGGTGTTTGCGAAGAAGCGTTGGTGCAAGTGGCTTATGCAATAGGTGTTGCTAAACCTGTCGGACTATTTGTAAATACATATGGCACGGCTAAAGTGAAAATGACTGACGGTGAAATAGCGCAGCGCATTATGAAATTGCCTGAGTTTGATATGCGTCCATACTTTATTACAGATCGCTTCAATCTTCGTACACCGATCTATCTCGAGACCGCTTCATACGGACACATGGGAAGAGAGAGCAAAACGGTTGAGAAAATTTTCAATAAGGGGAAGAAGAATGAATTGAAGGTGAAAGTAAAATTGTTCCCATGGGAAGAGTTGAATTCAATTCCAGAGACAAAGAAAGCTTTCGGTATCAAGTAAAATTTTCATAAGAAAAAATAAGAGGCTGTCCATTGATGATGGCCTTTTTTTGTTGGTTAGTAGGTTACCAGGTTACCAGGTTATCAAGTTACTAGGTTATTGAGTTATTTCGCGGAGTGCATTCCGTAGAGCATCAGCACTCCCTAGAATAACTAACCGAACAATTCCAAATTTTCAAGAATGCCATTCTCTTTGGCAATAACCTAATAACCCAATAACAAAAGCCATTCAATTATCCTTCCTTCGTTGCACATGCATAACTTATTTTCGTGCCATCGTGAATTCGTGTCTGAAATTCCTTGCTCTAGTTTGCATATCCGTTTTTTTCGGTTCGATTTTGCGCGCTCAGGAAGACTCACTTCCAGGTCCGCAATCAGCACCCGATTGGTATAAGCAAGTGCTTCGAAGTTCAGAAGCGCTGACGAGTTATTCTTCTGAAGACATTGAAAAAAAAATCAAGTGGAAGTGGGAATTTATTGGTCCGAATATTCAACCTGAAGAATTGAATCCCGGCGGAAGAGCCATTCCGGCCTACGCCGTCAATCGAGGCAATGGAACAGGCCGAATCAATTATCTCTATGTTCATCCAAAGGACAACAATAAAGTGTGGGCATGTTCACCAACGGGAGGCATCTGGTATACGAGAAATGGTGGTCGTAATTGGTTGATAGGAGGTGCCGATGCGTTGCCAATCTCCGGTGTGTCAAGTGTAGCAGTCAATAATGCGAAGCCGCGGCAATGGGTTATTAGCACAGGTGATGGCGATGATCAGTTCATGTTCACAGATGGATTGTGGCGGACAACAAATGGAGGCAAGCACTATGAGAACATCAATGGTTCAGATCCATCGACAGCTCTTCCATTCAGGACAGATCGATCAACCACTTTTATAAGTGAAGTTGTGTGCAAACCGGATGATTTCAATTTCCTCATCGTTGCAAGTAGCAATGGATTGTGGGTTTGTGAGAATGCAGCCGAGACAACTAAGAGAAAATTTCTACAAGGATTGTTAGGTAAAAAAAAAACCAGTCAACGATGGAAGCGTGTAGCCGAAGGTCAGTTTTATGACATTGAAATCATACCGCATCCTACTGCCGGCGACAACATTATGGTAGCAGCCGGAGAGAAGTTGGTCATCAGTTATGATGGAGGATTGACATGGGAAACAATGGAGCAACCGCAATTAGAGAACGTAGACAAGTTCAAGTTTGTCAGAATGAGTATTGAGTATTCGCTGGCTTTACCATATTTCCTTTATGTTGCGGTAACATGCAGCGAACGGCCTGTTATGAGCGCTATCGGAGATGCATCGCTTCAACTTTTTGATTTGAAAACAAAAGAGTGGAGTGTAATTCGTTCATTGAATCGGGATGTTACGAATGTCATTCCAACAAGAGCGCGCGCGTTTGCTGTGTCGCCTGTAAAGCCATCTCATCTGCTCCTTGCGAATGTGCAACCCATCAACTTGAGCGTCGATGGAGGTAAGACTTTTAGCAAAGTCGAAAAAAATCAGATGCACGATGATTTACACCACATCGAATTTACCGGTGATGGCAAAACTGTTTGGGCGGCGCATGATGGAGGAGTAAGTGTAAGTTATGACGAAGGCATGCATTGGCAATCGATGGACAAAGGCATTGGCGCAGCGAATGTTTTTGGCGTTTCAACTTCACAAACAAAAGAATTGCAAATTGCATTTGGTGGTTATGACACAGGAGGAAATCTTCTGCGCGAAAACAAATGGTGGCATGTGTCGTGGGGTGATGGATTCGAAACAATCACCAGTCCATCGAATCCCGATGTCATTTTTACGACCATGCAGAATGGATTAATTCAAGCATCCACAAACGGCAAAAGCTTCGACGAAGGTCGCAGTGCGAATTCCAGATCTGAGTGGCATACATTTATTAGAATGCATCCCACAGATCACAACACTATCTATTGTGGTGGAGCAAGGTTGATGCGTTCGAATGATCTTGGTAAAAAGTGGGAGAATATTTTCGATTGTAAGTCACAGGACAGCACGCTGCTTACTGTCTATAAATATTACTTGTCTGCTACCCATCGTGAGGTAATGTATGTTTATGTGCTTGATGAAGAGACTAAGGTCAATCCTCAAATCTGGAGAACTAAGAATTTGTGTGAAGAGGACCCGACGAAAATTGTTTGGGAGAAGTTGGCCTACTTGCCACTCACAGGATGGCTGTCAAGTATTGAAGTAGATGATACCAATGCTGATAAATTCTGGTTGTTATACAATCGTCCTGAGGCGGACGGAAAATTTTGGTACTATGATGGTAAACGTTTCAATGATCAATCGTTCAATCTAAATGGATCGAAATGTGAAGCCATGATTAAGCAATCAGGTGATGAGCAGAGATTGTATGTCGGAGGGAATTATGGTGTTTTCACCAAGACAAAAAATGAAACAGAGTGGACATTGATGAAAGGACTTCCCGGCACGTATATCAAGTCATTCGACATCAATTATGTGACGAACAAATTGATTGTTGGAACATTCGGTCGTGGCATTTGGCAATGCAATCTTTTACAACCTAAGTGATTATTTGTTGTAATGAAACCAGATGTCTTTCATGTTTGATTTTGGCAGGAAAAGTAATTCAGTTGATGCTTGCATATTGAGAAGATGCAATCCATCTGCGGCAACGGCATACACAAGATTGGATAGAGGCTCATACTTTATTTCTGTAGGTAGAATATTTACACCCACTGAAAAACTATCGAGATTGTTAGCGTAATAAGTTATGCCATCCGCATGGTGGACATAAAAATTACCTTGAGATCCGCGCCATAAGGCTGTAACTGGTTGTGAGTTGTAAAAATTGAAAACGCCATTCAACACATTTGTCTCGTTGTTGTAGATCTCGAATTTGCTAGAAACATCATTTCCAACAACAAGTATGTGATTTTCATCTGTCATTTCGATCATGCCTTTGATGTCGTAGTAAACCTGCAAACTATGATAGATTGCACCGGTGCTGCGATGGTAAACATTGATGTATCGCACACCGATGAGAGAAGTCGTCAGGGTGTATATATAATTCGTTGTTACTTCAATCAATTTCACTTGATCATTGTTTATGGAGCTAGTTGCAAGATTGATGATGCCCGTTCCGCGGATCTTCCAGACTTTGCCGTCAGCACTTCCAACAAAATATTCGTAATTGTTTTCATCATAGAAACTCGAAGTGAAATAGTTTGAGACAGACGTGTTACCGGGCCAACTACCTTGTGAAATGAGTTCCGGAAATTCCAGCACATGAATATTTCCGTTGTTGGAATTGGCAATAGCACAATTCGAATTTCTTGAATTGAGATTTCCCTTTCCATAAAGAGCATTGAATGAAAGATGCGAATGAAATCCGGTTGTGTTGATGGAATCAATTTCAATGAAGTCACTCGATGTTTGTGTTATGCTATAGACGCGATCAAGAATTTTTGGAGCTTCGTTCAGTTGAATTTCTCTAAATGCGACGCTTTCGTTTTCACCATCGTTCGCCGTAATTTTTACATAGTAGGTTCCTGAAAATAAATAGAGATTCGAATTGAAAATGATCTCGTTGATATTTTTCGACGAACCGGCATTCTGATAGTTTATTTCGTTGAGAAAGGATTGATTTGCAGCGTTGGTGATTTGTATCCGAATGCTAACCAGTTCACGGTCATCGGTCACCGAAGCTTTTACAGGTATTGCATCCTGATAAAAGAACGATGCACCTGAATTAGGCTGTTCAAAAACTATAACCGGTGCTGATGTATCGCTTTTGTTTTTTCGACATCCACTGAGTATCAATAGCAACAGGCATGCAGAAACCGGAAAGAATCTGCGGGAGTATACATGTGCAAGTGATAAAAAAAACATGGAAGATGCATTCGTTGAAAACTAAAATCATTTTGTGCCGTGAATCACTGATTTTCCTCCAAATTTAACTGGTAAACAGGCAGAAGCAAATGTTAACATTGTGTCGTTAGCAGTTTGAATGGCTTTGTTCAGAACAATGTCTCATTCATACACGATTGCCAAAGCATCTTTACAGCCCACAAAAAAATCATTCAGCATTACCCCGAACATGGCATTCAACGATCAAGACAATAGAAGCAAAAGAAGAGAGAGAATTCAAAGTGTTCGCGATACGATGAGTCATGCAATGGGTGTGGAAATGGGCAAGTTGCCTCCACAGGCCGTTGATCTGGAAGAAGCAGTGTTGGGAGCAATGATGCTCGAGCAGGCCGCCGTTAATACTGTTATCGACATTTTAAAGCCTTCGAGTTTCTACAAAGAATCTCATGGTAAAATCTATCAGGCCATCCTTACACTTTTTCAGAAAGGTGAGCCAATTGATATTCTCACTGTGACACACGCATTGCGCAAGCAAGGTGATCTGGAAATCATCGGTGGACCACTTTACATTTCGCAACTCACCAATCGCGTTGCTTCAACTGCGAACATTGAGACACATGGCCGCATCATCGCGCAGAAATTTATTCAGCGCGAATTGATTCGCATCTCAAATGAGATCATCAAAGATTCTTATGACGAGACAACGGATGTATTTGATCTTCTCGATAAAGCGGAAAGCAATTTGTTTCAGGTAGCAGAAGGGAACATCCGTAAGAATTACGACCAGATGAGTGTGTTGATCAAAACAGCACTCGATCAGATAGAAGCAGCACGTCAGAATACACACGGCGTGAGTGGAGTACCATCAGGATTCACTGATCTCGATAGAATCACCAGTGGATGGCAGCGTTCGGACATGGTCGTTGTGGCCGCTCGTCCGGGTATGGGTAAAACCGCATTCGTTCTTTCAATGGCCCGCAACATGGCCGTTGAGTTTCAAATTCCGGTAGCTATATTTTCTTTGGAGATGAGCAGCGTGCAATTGGTGCAACGTCTTATCTCGAGCGAAACAGAAATCGATGCCGAGAAATTGAGAAAAGGAAGTTTGCAGGATCATGAATTTCACCAGCTTCACCAACGCATTTCGCGCATTTCAGAAGCACCGATTTTCATCGACGACACTGCAGGACTTTCCGTTTTTGAATTGCGCGCGAAGTGTCGCAGACTAAAAGCACAGCACGGTATACAGATGATCATCATCGACTACTTGCAGTTGATGACAGTAGGTGGTGACAATCGCGCTGGAAATCGTGAGCAGGAAATCTCGACCATTTCGCGAAGTATCAAAGGCATAGCAAAAGAACTGGATGTTCCAGTGATAGCACTTTCGCAGTTGTCGCGTCAGGTTGAAACACGAGGTGGTGATAAGCGTCCATTGCTTTCCGACTTGCGTGAATCTGGTGCGATTGAGCAGGATGCCGATATCGTTGCATTCATCTATCGCCCCGAGTATTACAACCTCGATCAGGATGCCGATGGCAATCCAACTGCAGGCACAGGCACCATCATCATTGCCAAGCATAGAAATGGTGCATTGGGTGATGTGAAGTTGCGCTTCATCGGACGACTGGCCAAGTTTGCCAATCTAGAAGGTTACGATTATGATAATTCACAATACGGTGAAGCTGTCAAGGCCAATACAGGTTTCAATAGTGGCAGCAGCAGTACTGAAGGAAACACTACGACAATCACGATTTCTTCGAAGCTCAATACAATGGACGATGATGATGAGCCATTCGGCTATGGTGGAGAACAGGCGCCGTTTTAGAAAAAAGTCTTTACAAAAATGTGATGAGCTGTTTTGAATGAATCAATGTTCGATATGGTTTCATGTTTTATGGCGCTGTGCAATGATGAAATTCGGAGTTTCATTTGATCAGTTTTGCTTCAGCAATTTCAAATTTAAACATTGTAAAAGCAACCAATCTGGATAGCCGAAGTTTGATTGCAAATGAGCATGGAATAATTTGAACCATCCGGCAGATCAATTAATTCAGGGATTTGATTCCAAAAATGATTAGTGGTGCAGTTGGTAAAATCAAGGTTTTGAAACCTTGGATCAATCTGGGATAATAGAAAGGATGCGTAAAGCATCAGCGCACAAAGGCTTGGTACTTTTTTCATAAAATTAAGGTTATTGGTTTAGAAAATGGTTGGCTATAAGAGTAAGAAATATTGATATTCTTTATCAGTATTCTATGACATATTCTGTGGTATCAAACGGCAGGGGGGGGGGATCGAGTACTCGATAACATCGCTGTTAGTCCCATCAATAAATACTAGCATGTAACCAATATATTGAACCGTATTGCCGTCCACTTTCCAAATATGTGGATCAATTATTGGCACTGCTGGGAAATACCCTCCTGTGCTAGTGTGCGCTTTTACATAGTCAATCTCCGGATTCAGCGGCTCTACATCTAATGCACTCACTTTAATCCAAGCGGGTGGAACCAGTGATAACTTCAGCTCGCCTCCGTTTTCTATGTAGGCAGTTACATTTCCCTCTGCACTTTGTCGATCGTAAATGCTGTCTACTCCGAAGGCAATAGCCATAGTAGCGTCGGTGTCTGTTGGTATATCAAAGCGGCCGTTTTCATCCGTTGTGTCGGTGCCCACTTCTACGTATGACATCGGGCAAGTCAGGCACGTATTGGCCCATTTCGTAAAGCGCACAAGCGCGTTGGGAACGGGAGTCTCAGAATTAATCAACACAACTCGTCCACCAAAGTGAGGTGCGTAGTTGCCGTTGTTTTCTTTTTTGCGGCAAGACATGAACAGAGCAATGGTTGCTAACGCGGCGAAAATTATTATCTGTTTTTTCATGGGTTGAATTATTAGTGGGAGCAAATGTGAATCAATTTTATTTTATAAGTTGGCATAAACGGATACTTGTTATGCCATATTTATGCTTCTGGTTATTTGCTTAGTGTTTT
>JAYTOA010000172.1:0-25196 GCA_043748015.1 Flavobacteriales bacterium | reverse complement strand
CAATAGAAGCCTCTGTAGAATAGATGTATTCTGTGTATTTAGGATTGGCGAGAAAAGTTAATGTACCCGGCTTTCCTTCTTCAATTTTGGAAAGACTTGCTACTGCAGCATCTGCGTTTCCTTCCACTTTTCCACCAAGCATGGCGGCGATTTGTGTTGCTGTAAATTGCATGAACGATGATAATGATTATTGTAAAACTAACCGTAACAATTTCGTTTGGCGAATATATCTTCTAAGACCAACGAAGAAGAGACACATCTAAGTTTCAATGAACAATTTTGTAAGCATCAATTTCAGACCATCGTTAATATTCACGAACAATAACAGAAGACACACAGCCCAAAAAGTTAAGCTCCGGCTGTTTGCTGAACCAGCACTTTTGCATTCACCAATTGCAGCACGTTGAAAAAATCGGGATATGATTTAGCAACACACTCGGCGCCACGAATAATCATTCTCGCACCGGCAAGTCCGAGAATAGCTGCCGACATAGCGATGCGATGATCGTTGTGAGAATTGATTACAGCCGGCCGAATATGTGCGGGATAAATTTTCATTTCATCATTGCGAAGTACGATCCGAATGTTTGCTTTTGCGAATTCCTGCTGCAAAGATTTTCCGCGATTACTTTCCTTATACGTCAATCTTTTCACACCATAAATTGTACTGACACCATCAGCGAAAGCGGCAAGAGCAACCAGTGGTGGAAATAAATCAGGAGAGTCATTAGCATCAAATTCAAATGCGCGAATCTCAGAAGTTCTGACAGTTACAGAATCTGCATCACGCGTTACCATGACACCAGCTCTTACAAGTACTTCTACGATAGCATTATCCGCTTGAGCCAATTCCGTGTTTAAATTTTCAATACGCAATCCCTTATCGGCACAAAGCGCGCCAGCCACAAGCAAGAAAGCAGCGCTGCTCCAGTCACCCGGTACACGAACCGTTTGCGGTTCAAAATTAGAAGGACGAATGATGAATTCCTCCAAATTTCTGTGTTCGATTTTTACGCCGAAACGCGCCAGAATTTCCAAGGTCATTTCTACATATGGTTTACTTCTAAGGTTGCTGACGCGAATGATAGAATCACCGCCTGTTTTCGGTAACGCTGTGAGTAATCCTGTCAGAAACTGTGAAGATGTGGAAGCATCCATTGAAATTTCACCGTGACTCAGAGGTCCATGAACCGTGATTGGCAACAAACCATTTGATGTTTGAACTTTCACATTTAGCGCAGGAAGAATTTCCAGATAGTCGTTGAAAGTTCTGGTCAACAGGGAGCCTTTACCAACAATCGTTACAGCCTGATCGTGCAATGCAGCAATAGGAGTAAACATGCGAGATGTCAATCCTGATTCGCCACAAAAGACTTCAGCTTTAGGATTTCGAATACCGGATAAGAATGCTTTCGGATATCCTCCTTTAATACTGACGACATTTCCTTTTGTGGTGATAACGCCGCCCAAAGCCTGTGCAACATCCAATGCTGCGCGACAATCATCTGAGTCGGGAAAGTCGTGGATGACGCTTTCGCCGCGGGCAAGCAATGCACAGGCGACCATTCGCTGCGCGACACTTTTGCTTCCGGGAGCAATGATGACACCACTGAGTTCAGAAGGATAAACTTCGACTTTCATTTTCTACCAAGATAGATACATGCAATTCCACCGGACAAAGAAATGAAGCTACAGTCGCGATATCCATTTTTTCTCATGACGTTGATAAATTCCCCACCGGCCGGAAATGCATCTACGGATTCCGGCAGATAAGTATATGCGCGATGATCCTTAGACACCAACTTACCGATGGTAGGCATTACATATTTAAAATAGAAACGAAACAATTGCTTCACAGGAAATTTACGAGGTCTTGAAAATTCCAATATAACGCCGAGTGCTCCGGGTTTGAGAACGCGCAACATTTCACTTAAGCCTTTATCGAGGTTTTGAAAATTACGCACGCCGAAAGCAACAGTGAAAGCATCGAAGTGATCGTCGCTGAAAGGTAGATTTTCAGAATCACCTTTGATCAGTTCAATAATGGGTTCCAACTTTTTCGCAGCAACTTTCTTGCGGCCAACTTCCAGCATTCCTTCGCTGATATCGACACCGATAATTTTCGATGCGCCGAGTTTCATGCGAACAGCTTCCAGCGCAAAGTCTCCTGTGCCGGTGGCAACATCCATCAACAAATCCGGCTTATCTTTTTTGAGAATGCGAATCGCTTTTTTTCGCCACAGCACATCAATTCCAAGTGAAAAGAAATGATTGAGAAAATCGTAAGAGCCGGAAATGTTGTTGAACATTTCAGCAACCTGCTCCTTTTTCTCGCCCTCAGTTGTATATGGTTTGACTTGTTCCAATGTAAAAAATACAAACAGGCTAGATGCTGAATTGTTCGAATGAAATATTATTGACAGCTTCTTCGAGAAGGAGATCACGATTGACAGGAACAACGCCAACTTTTTCGCAAACAAGTCCACCGGCAAGGTTTGCCAGAGAGGCGAAATTGCGGGCATCTGCACCTGCAGCCAAGGCAAGAGAAGCGACACCAATTACAGTATCGCCTGCGCCGCTGACATCCAGTATTTCTCTGTGATGCGCTTTTTCGTGGTAAAAACCTTTAGCGTCTTTCGCCATCACACCCAATTCGGAGAGTGTCACCATTGTAATATCATTTCCCAATTTCTCTTCAAGATTCAGAATTGCATGTTTTAGAGCGTCTAAATCTTTCCTGTCAAAGTCAACTTTCAAACCTTCCTGTAATTCTTTGAGATTCGGTTTAAAAAGTGTGACCCCTTTATATGCAAAAAAGTTTTCCCTTTTAGGATCAACTGTCGTTGGAATATTCTTCTCCTTCGCCCAGGAAATAATCGTTGAGATGACTTTCTCGGTGAGCACACCTTTGTTGTAATCTTCAAAAATAATTACATCAATTTTTTGTCTTGAAAGAATGGCCTTTACGCAATCCAAAAGATGTCTTTCATCAGTAGCAGAAAGTGGAGCAGTCATTTCTTCATCCACGCGCAACAAGTGATGACCTTGAGAAATCACGCGTGTTTTCACTGTAGTCATTCTTTCCGGTGAATCGATAATTCCTTCCGTAGTGAATTGATTTTCTTTCAGCGTAGAACGAAAAATATCGCCTTTGCTTCCATCACCGACAACGGAACAAATAATCGCTTTTGCACCAAGATTCTTCACATTGAGAGCAACATTGGCCGCGCCACCTAAACGATTTTCCTTTTTTTGCACTTGCACAACCGGAACTGGAGCTTCCGGAGAAATGCGATCAACTTTCCCCCAGTAATAAGCATCGATCATCACGTCGCCAACAATGAGTGCTGTGAGTGAGTTGAATTTTTCAAAAAGTTGATAGAGATCGTCTTTGGTCATTGAAAAATATTACTTCAGATTAGACAGTCCGTTCTTAATTCTCTTCAATGCTTCACGAAGCACTTTTTCAGATGCAGCATAAGAAATGCGGATACAATTATTATCACCAAAGGCATCACCGGTAACCACAGCTACCATTTCATTCTTCAAGAGATACATGGAAAGATCCGTTGCGTTATGAATGGTGGTTTCGCCATCTCTCTTACCAAAATAGTAAGAGACATCAGGGAAGAAATAAAATGCACCCTCAGGCATATTCACTTTAAGTCCCGGAATTTCTTTTAGTAAATCAAACACGAGATCTCTTCTCTTATGGAAAGTTTCAATCATCGGTTTAATTACTGATGGATCAGCTGAAACAGCCGCCAATGTAGCCATCTGAGCAATACTATTAGCACCACTTGTGATTTGACCTTGCATTTTATTGCACGCATCAGCAATCCATTTTGGAGCGCCGATATAGCCAATTCTCCAACCAGTCATAGCAAATGCTTTTGACACACCATTGACAGTAATGGTACGATCAATCATATTGCCAATGGCCGCGATACTATATGTCTTTCCTGTGAAATTAATCAACTCATAAATCTCATCGCTGATTACGTAAAGATCTTCTTTGCTTTCGATAATCTCCGCAAAGCCTTCCAGTTCCCGTTTGCTATAAACCGAGCCAGTAGGATTGCACGGAGAACTGTAAATGATCAGTTTCGTTTTTTCCGTAATAGCAGCTTTCAACTGCGCCTGGGAAATCTTGTAATCTTGTTCCACAACAGCCGGCAACAATACCGGCACAGCGCCCACCATTTTCACCAATTCAGCATAGCTCACCCAAAAAGGACTCGGAAGCAATACTTCATCACCCGGATTTACGAGTGCATAAATTGCATTGGCGATAGCTTGCTTGGCTCCCGTTGAAACAACAATCTGATCAGGAGAATATTCCAGGCCATTGTCTCTTTTAAACTTTTCGGCGATGGCTTTGCGGACTTCCAGAAAACCATTTACAGGTGGATAGTGCGTGATGTTTTTATCAAGTGCGGCTTTCGCTGCATCTTTGATGAAATCCGGTGTATCGAAATCAGGTTCACCCAGAGAAAGGCTCACAATATCTTGTCCCTGTTGCACCAGCTCGCGGCTGATTCTCGCCATAGCGAGAGTTGCTGACTCATTTAACTGACTCAGCAGATGTGACACCTTACCCGTCTTACTCATTAATATTTGTTCCATTCAATAATCAAAATCCCCACAAAACAATACAGGAGTGGGAGTGCAAACTTAACCAACAGCAGAGGAAATGAGCACTAAAAAATGAAGAAATCACGACAAGTAAGAATCGTGTTGGATAGCAGTTAAAACTGAAAATAAATGAATGGCTGCATATCGGCGGACATGATCTGGTAAACAAAGAATATGGCGACGCAACAAGCAATCCCGATGAGCCAGAGCGGCAGCATTGAAAATTTGGTACGGTACCAATCTTTGAACGAATCGGGTAACCAGTGTATAATCATACCTATGAGAATGACGAGAAAAACATTCCAATAACCCACGATAACACTGGGAATTACGCCCAAGTCCATGTGAAAGAATATTTGTCGCAGCATGGAAGTAGCCGCGTAAAACTCTGCGGCGATGTCATGAGTTTGATTTAACCCAGACCACGACGTATTGCTTCCCGCGCGGAACCAGACGCGCGTAAAAGTGATAAAAGTGAACGTGAGAAAAATGGCCCATCCTCGTACAATCCACTTTTCCTTATGGTTTTCCCATGGACTGATCCTCCTCCATACTTTATAGAATACCAATGCGAAACCATTGAGAGCGCCCCAAATGAAAAAATTCCAGGAGGCGCCATGCCAAAGACCGCCGGCCACCATGGTAATCATGAGGTTGAGATTGGTAGTTACCCATTGTTCGAATTTTGAAAATATCTGACTGAGAACAAGGCATGCGCCAATGAAAAGCGCACTGAATGCAAGCACCAGCCACGAATTCGAAAGAGCTGTCACCACGAAAACAATAACACCAAGCGCGATCACTGAACCTATGCTTCCCCTCTTGTTACCACCAAGAGGGATGTATAAATAATCCTTCAACCAATTGGACAATGACATATGCCATCGTCTCCAGAATTCCGAAACGTTGGTCGCTTTATAAGGTGAATTGAAATTCTTGGTGAGATGAAAGCCCATAAGCAACGCAACACCAATGGCAATATCAGTATAACCCGAGAAGTCGGCGTATACCTGCAAGCTATAACCGTAAATCGCCATCAGATTTTCGAATCCTGTGTACGAATCCGGCTTCATAAAAATGCGATCAATAAAATTGACAGCGATATAATCGGCGAGTAAAACTTTCTTGACAAGACCATTGAGAATCCAGAAAATGGAAAGGCCCCATTCGAAACGTGTGAGTTGATATTGCTTGTAGAGTTGAGGAATAAAATCTGTGGCGCGTACAATTGGGCCTGCAACCAGTTGGGGAAAAAAGGTGACGAAAAATGCAAAGTCGGTGAATCGTTTTACCGGTTTCAATTGGCCGCGATAGACTTCGACCGTATAGCTGATGCTTTGAAAAGTGAAGAAAGAAATACCGATGGGTAAAATGATCTTGTCCACTTCGAAATGCGAACCAAAGAATCCATTGCTCCAATGTGCGAGAAAGTTGAACACGTGTCCCTGCTCACCGAGTGCAGCATTGTAGATATCTGTAAAAAAGTACGCGTACTTGAAATAAAACAGAATAGAGAGATTAGTAACAACACTTGCTGCCAACCAGACCTTTCGTTGTTCTTTGTTACGGGTTCTATAAATTTTCTTGCCAATGAAAAAATCCCAAACTGCAACGAAGACAAGAAGCATAAAAAAGATACCTGTTGTTTTGTAGTAGAAGAAAATACTTGCCAAAAACAGGAATGCATGTCGAATCGTTTGCTTCTTGTGTACGAATGCATCTACAGCGAGTACAAGAGCAAAGAAGACCCAGAAACTCCGCACTGTAAAGATGAACGGATCAGCAGGATCAAATAAAAAAAAGTGACGAACGGATTCAAAAATTTCGTTCCAGTGCATCATAGTTTTCTGGCCACCATGGTATAACCAAGGGGATAAGAATACTTTGTTTTCTCGTTTGACTTCCTATACCACGAAGTTTTTTTCACCACAGATGCCAACATTCGAAACAATCTATTGGTAAAACGAGATGTCAATCCCTTGTTCAAAGTATCGAGCAATACATCCGGATAGCCGCCATACGGCTCGAGGTGGACAATTTCAAAGCCCGCTTCACCACACATACTACGAAGTGCAAACTCTGTTGGGTGAAAATATTCATGGGGATGTTCTGACATCCAGTAAACGAATGGAGTAGTGATGACCAAATATCCGTTTGACTTAAGATGCTTCGCAATTTCCGCAATCAAAATGGAAGGGTGCTTCACATGAGCTAGAACATCAGAAAGCAATGCACAGTCAAAATCTTTTTCAATGAGGTTAAAGCTAGCATTCAAGTCAACTTTCTCATCGAGCATTTCCAGCACGCGATTTTCCTCACTCCAATCGATGCAATAATGCGAAGTCACCTGGTTTCTGAGGAATTCAAAATACGGCGCCACGCCACTTCCACAATCCAACATTCTTCCCTTACAGTATTCTAAAAAAATGGGTTGGTAATGTCGCCATTGAAGTTCAGCAATATGCAAAGAACCCGCATAAACAGCAGAGCAATCAATGACAAATTCATCAGACTTTGCCAACTTTATCAATCTTGACGGCGACCATTTTTCAATGTTTTTCAAGCGAAAGATTTATTGATAAGATGGAGTTGATCTACAACAGAGGTGTCGTTGTACAAACCTAAGCGAAAGCTGATTTCATTTTTCGAGACAATCCTTTCATCAGCTTCCGTGACAGCCACGAGATGTTCGTATCCCACGTCATAACATGCATTTACAATTCTCTGAGAATAGCATCCAAATGGAAAAGCGAACATGTCGATATCCTTCTTACATATCTGTTCAAGGTAGTGTTTGTTTTCGACAATTTCAGCATTCAGTTGCTGATCATTGAGATGCAAAAGATTTCTATGCGAAACGGTGTGTCCGCCGATTTCAACAAACTTCGATGCCGCAAGAATTTTGATCTCCTCACCCTTCATCACTCGCCATTCTTCTTCCGGAGCACGATCATTTTCGAGGTCGATTCCATGATCAGAAATAAGTTGAGCAATGAATGTTTCCACAACCGAATGATTCACATTGAGCAAAGCCATTTCAAGTCTTTCACCGGATTCCATACATTTAAAGTGATTGTGCACAACACGCGAAAATTTTCGATTGCCAAACAAAATATCGCCTTTCACTTCTTGTAAAACACGACTCAGTTGATCCGGCCATAGCGAAGCCGAACCATTGATCCATGGCGTTGAAACAAAAAATGTAGCGTGCATTTTCAAAGCCTCCAGCACAGGTAATGCGTAATTCAGATTATTCACCAGGCCATCATCGAAAGTAATGGCGATCCTTCGCAAGTCTGACTCTGTCGTAAGCATTTCACGAAGTGGAATTACACAGAAATTTTTCTTGAGGTAACTGAGGGTTTGAGTGAAATCAGCCACTGAAACATTTCGCATGTTCAGATCTCTTTTCAAAAGTGGCAACACATTGTGATACATGACAATGACATCACCGGGACGATGTGTTCGATAGATCAACTTCTCAGCGCGCAAGGAATAAAGAATGGATCGGGCTGATCTCAAAACCTTATCAGGAATACGGCTGAAGAAGGCCATTATTTTTTACCCTTAAATGTGAGCTCCTTCTTTTTAGGTGCGGGTTTAGCTTCTGTATCCTCCGACTGTTGCACCGGCCTTTCCTCTTTCTTGACATAAGGTGTTTTCGGTTTTATATCGACTTTATCTTCGCTTACCTGAGGAGCAAACTTCTTGTTTTCATTGCGAACCGGAAGTGTTTTCACAGGAGCTTTTCTTGCTTCAACAGTGCGTTCTTGCTCCCTTGGATTTGCCTGAGTCAATGGCGGAGTATCACCATCATCCTGAAAAATTTTATTCTTCTGCCAATTTTCGGGAACGACACCAGTTTTATTAATTTTCACGCCCAACTTGGTGAGCAATACTTTTCCTTCCTTATACAGCATACCGGCGGCCTTCTTGAAAGCCTTCTTTGACATATGAAGTCTCAGTTTTATTTCCTCAGGATCAGTGTCGTCGGTTAATCTCACATATCCACCGTTCAACTCCAAATAGTTCATCAACTTCTCTTTCGAATCTTCCAGGAGTTCCATTCCTTCGCGCTGCATGCTCACAGTGATGTCCTTGCCTTCCACTTTTCTGACAAAGCCTTTGACATGTTCACCGAGTCGAACATTGTCCGTCATCTCCTGACGAAAAAGTGCACCAATGAATTTTCCGTCAACAACTACCCTTCTACCAATATCTATTTTCTCCGCAATGATGAGTGACACTTCGTCGCCTCGTTGATAGTTCATGTCAACGTTGCGCAAGTACCTATTCAATTTAGTAGACGCAAACAATCTTTTGCCTTCACTGTCTTCACACAAAATCACCAAAGCCATGCGACCGTCCTCCAGCGTTTCAATTTGTTCAGTGTTTGGAATGAGGATATCTCTTCTTGTTCCAATTGTGATAAAAGAACCCAGGGCATTTGAATTCGTAACACGGAAGCAACCTATCTGACCAACCTGCAGATTGGGCAATCTTGTTGTTGCTTCGAGTTCTCTTTCCTCGTTGTAAAAAGTAAAAACTTCAACCACCTCACCTACTTCACTCTTAGGCTTCAATTCGCGTTTTTGAATAAAAACTGTTTGATTTTCCTCGCCTAGTAGATAACCTTCTTGAACGATTTCATAAATAGGTAGCTCTTGTATCGTGCCTGGTATAATGCTCATCATTGTGCAGATTGAGAGAAATGATAATCTCAGAATCCTTAGCAAAGATCGGCATTTCAGGCCAATAGAGAAAATCAAAAATGAAAAGATGCATTATCGACCAAAAGGGTATAGCGAATATTAGTGATTTCCTGATTGAGAAATTCATCTCAATTTCGCTTCAGATAATTAAAGACGCACTTTGGGTAACGATTCGGGTGTAGACAAAATGACCACAGGTTACTATGTTACTATTCACTTAACCAAATGGAGGCCGCCTTAGAAGGACGGCCTCTATTGTTCTGAAGCCATTCGAAAATGGGCAGCAAATGCACACAACGGTTTTTTTACCCTATTTCTGTTGCTATTTATATCTGAATCATTCATTGAAGAAAAAGAACTATCAATACACCAAAAGAGGTATTGGGCAATTAGAAACAAGCGCCCACATTTGCTACCGTGAAAGCGTGTAAGCCATCTATATCCAACTGCGCCGTTTGTCCGCTACAATCGACGATGGGGCAAGTTTTTGCTAAAAAGAAAGACTGCTGTAAGAAGTACAAGCATGGCAAGCGTTGCAAGAAGTGTCCAAAGTCGAATAAGTAGTCTTCATCTTC
This sequence comes from Flavobacteriales bacterium, assembly GCA_043748015.1. Lineage (GTDB taxonomy): Bacteria > Bacteroidota > Bacteroidia > Flavobacteriales_D > Sanyastnellaceae > JAIBBG01. Next base: position 15,274 of record JAYTOA010000172.1, on the reverse strand, counting down.
AAATCTCATTCAAAAAAATTATTGCTATTGTATATCATGGATATATTTAGCAACTGAGTGATGCGATCGTTGCGCAGCCATCTAAAACGATGATTCGTGACAAGCAACATTAATTCTGCTTATACTTGCCACTTCCTGAAAAAACCAAGGTCACTTATATGAACAGAACATTCATCAAAAAACCCATTCACATCTTAATGGCCGACTCTGAAAAGGGCGGACTGAAACGAACGTTGGGAAAAACAAGTTTGATTCTATTAGGAATCGGAGCCATCATAGGCGCGGGACTATTCGTGAGGACTGCTGCTGCTTCTGCTGAAGCAGCCGGACCTGCAGTAACGATGTCGTTTCTGATTGCCTCAATTGGTTGCGCATTTGCAGGAATTTGTTATGCTGAATTTTCATCGATGTTTCCTATTGCCGGCAGTGCATACACTTATGCATATGCCACCATGGGTGAACTCATAGCGTGGGTCATTGGTTGGGCTCTTATTATGGAGTACGCGCTGGGAGCCGCAACGGTTGCGATTGCCTGGAGTGAATACCTCAATCATTTGCTCGGTTTTACCATACCCTATGAATGGTGTCATTCACCTTTCGAAAGCTCTGTAGATGGGATTGGCGGAATCCTCAATGTGCCGGCACTGGTTATATTACTATTGTTGACCTTGCTACTCATCAGAGGCACCCAGGAGTCAGCAATCGTCAACGGCATCATAGTTTTCATTAAAGTGGCTATCGTACTTGTCTTTATAGTGATCGGATTCAAATACATCAATTCCGAAAATTACGTTCCTTATATGATACCTGAAGGCACTCCGGGGCATGAAGGATTCTTTGCACATGGATTCGGAGGTGTCATGCGAGGGGCGGCCATTGTCTTCTTTGCTTTTATAGGATTTGATGCCGTTTCAACTGCAGCTCAGGAAGCGAAAAATCCGCAACGTGACATGCCATGGGGAATTCTCGGATCACTTGTGATCTGCACGATATTATATGTGTTGTTCGCACACGTGCTTACAGGTGTTGCAAACTGGCAGGAATATAAAATTGCAGGTAAAGAGGCTTCCGTAGTGTACGCTATTCAGCATCACATGCCGGGTTACGAATGGTTGGGAACATTGGTAACAATAGCCATCCTTGCCGGTTTCAGTTCTGTGATACTTGTGATGCTTATGGGGCAAAGTCGCGTATTCTTCTCCATGTCACAGGACGGTTTGATACCCGGTGTATTCTCACAACTGCATCCAAAATTCAAGACACCTTATAAATCCAACTGGATATTGTTTTTGTTTGTTGGAGCCTTCGCCGCGTTCATTCCCGGGAATGTGGCAGGTGATCTGACATCTTTCGGAACTCTACTAGCCTTCATACTTGTCTGCATTGGAATTATGGTGCTACGCAAATCCAACCCAGAGCTGAAACGTCCGTTTAGAACACCGCTCGTGCCGCTGATTCCGCTCTTAGGAGTTGCCGTTTGTGCTTTCATGATTATTTCACTTGATCACACCACACAGATTGTAGCATTGTTTTGGATGTTGATTGGATTCGCCATTTATTTTGCCTATGGTTTGTCTAAAAGTAAATTGCAGCAATCGCACAAGGAATCTAAAAACACGTTGCCTCCGAATTAAAACCAATTGGCTTTTCTAACATAAAATACCAAGGCTATCCGTCAAAAGGATAGCCTTTTTTCAATTACAACTTCATTGAGAATTCTGTCTTGCGTCATATCGTGGATTAACAACCGACCTCTTGGACTTGTGTTGCTACTTGCTGCAATCATTTCATACAGTGCATTAGACAGCTATAGATGGCATGGCAATAGCTGGAAAGAGACCGTCAGAAGCGACGGCAGCGGCTATTACGCTTATCTCCCTGCGGTTTTTATTTATCAGGATCTAGAGTACAATTTCTATCGCGATCTAAAGGATAAATATGCTTTTGGCGATTTGTCCGCAAATTTTCTCATCCACAGCGAAGGAAGAAAATTCAATCGTTATTACTGCGGAACTGCCATTGCGATGACGCCCTTCTTTTTATCAGCGATGGCAGCGAGTTCAGTTATTGGTTTTGATGTAGACGGGCATTCAATACTTTTCAATTACGCCTTGAACATTGGAGCAATATTCTATGCATTTCTTGGGCTCTATTTTCTGTACCGTTTTCTCATCCGTCACTTTTCAAAATGGATTGTGGCCATTGCTTGTGGTGCGATTTTCCTTGGAACAAACTTGTTCTATTACACTGTGTATGAATCGTCCTATTCGCACAGTTTTTCATTCTCCTTCATCTGTTTTTTCATTTATCTCGCGGATGTTTCCATTAGAACAAAAACCAGAAAGTCGTTTGTATTACTCGCCGCCATTGCGGGAATGGTTTTCTTAATCAGACCATCGAACGCCATCGTCTTGCTGTCTCTTCCATTCATTGCTGGAAGCAAAGAAGCATTCATCGGTTGGTTGAAGTCGGCATTTAAGATTTCGATATTCGTTCCAACGGTTGTTGTCGGACTTGCCGTTGCTTCCATACAGTTTTGGTTGAATTATCTACAGTGTGGTTCGTTCATCGTTGATGGATATCCCACAGAAACATTCTACTTCACACGTCCTGAGCTGGTGAATATGTGGTTCAGCTATCGCGCAGGCGTGCTCGTCTGGTCGCCAGTTGTGATTCTATCACTTGTTGGCTTGATCGCATTGTTTCAAAAAAATAAATTTCTACTACTATCTTTTTTAGGCTTTATGTTTATCAATAGCTGGATCATTTCTTCGTGGTGGGCATGGCATTATTCAGGGACATTTGGTATGCGACCGATGGTAGATTACATGGCATTTTTTGTAATACTGTTGTGTTATGCGCTATCACTTTCGAATAGCATTTCGTGGCGAATATTGTCCCTCACGACACTGTTAGCGTTGACGTTTATTGGACATACGATGAACATTCAGAAAATTCGAGAAATCGTTCATTACGATAAAATGACGAAAGAAAAATTCTGGTACATATTCATGCACAATCATCAAAAGTATTCCTATCTATTGTCGGAGCCTTATAGACCACCTAGTCCAAAACCGTATGATAAGATTCGTGTAAAACATTTCTCATTCAAGGCACCGAAGGGATTTGATAATTTTCCGGAAGGTTATTCCAATTTCAATTCAGCGAATGAAATAGAATACAGTGGAACAGGAGATGCGGTATTGGCGAGAATAGACCCGGGTAACATGCAAGGAACAGAAAAATACTACTTCGAGTTGCAAGCGAAAACCTATTATTTAAGCCTGAATGATGAGGCCAAATTGATTGTGCAATTCAAATCAGGAGATCAGGTATTACACACCAGCGAGTTTCTTCCGTTGCAACCTGATTTCAGAACGAAACACTGGAACATCATTCAATTCAGTTTGGTCGCAGAAGAATCAATGAAAGAAGCGGATGAAATTGTATTGAGTATTCGCAATAAGGATAAGCAAATATTCTTTCAGCAACTGGAAATCACGCTGGCCAATTTCAAGTAGAAAGTTGATGGTAAAGAGAAACGCCCCGAACGTTTCCGGGGCGTCTCATTTGCTTAACCTTAATTAACCTTAACTACTCTTAAACAGAGAAGCGCGTTTAGTATCGTATAATTTTTTCTGTGTTCATAGTTGAATAACACGATTGATACGTGGTTATTCTGTGAATAGTTACGAAAGAGCGTGAAATATTTTTTCTGTGTTGTGAAAAGCTAGTTGCGCTTGGGGAATTGAAAGTTGAAAATTGAAAATTGGCATATGGGTTATCCTCTGAGTCTGAATGTTGATCGCCAAGTTGGAATTGTTATAATACGAAGAAGCCTCCACGTTTGGAGGCTTTCTTCAATGCTTTTTAACGGATTGCTTAATTAACCAAAATGAAACATTCTACACGGTCTTGAACGGGAGGGAAAAAGAAAAGGTTTCAGTTCTTTCAAAAAAAATTTTAAGGAGAATGAAAAGCCTCTTGTGTGTGAGCATTGAAAGTTGGTATCAGGGATTTCTATTGAGGTTGAATGGTGAATGCCAGGTATTGATTTGTCATAAAACAAAGAAGCCTCCACGTTTGGAGGCTTTCTTCAATGCTTTTTAACGGATTGCTTAATTAACCAAAATGAAACATTCTACACGATCTTGAACGGGAGGGAAAAAGAAAAGGTTTCCTTTTTCTAAAAAATAATTCACTTCGCCTTTAAACACAGAAGGTTCAGGGCCCTAATATTTATATCACGCCTTTATACTTCAACCAAATTTTCAGCCTCGATCTTCTTCCTGAAAACCATCTGACCATCGAAAACGTCTAACACAACTGGTTCAGACTTATCAATTTTTCCTCCCAGGATATATTTCGAAAGCTCGTTCATGACCTCTTTCTGAATAACACGCTTCACCGGACGAGCGCCATACTGTGGATCATAACCTCTTTCAGCAAGATAATTCAATGCATGTGATGTGATGACCAGATGAATATCTGCCTTCTCCAATCTCTCAGACAAAAGATGCAGTTGCAACTTTACAATTTCTGCAATCTGATTCTTTTGTAGCGGAGTAAACATAATGACTTCATCAATTCGATTTAAAAATTCAGGGCGGAGTGAAGACTTCACTACAGTCATTATTTGGGCCTTTGTCTTCTCGAATAATTCTTCATCATGTGCATTTTTCGGATGATCGTAATTCTCCTGAATTATTTGCGAACCGAGATTGCTTGTCATAATAACGATGGTATTCTTGAAGTTGACCAATCGTCCCTTCGAGTCGGTCAATCTTCCGTCATCCAATACTTGCAACAAAATGTTGAACACATCCGGATGTGCTTTTTCAATCTCGTCAAGAAGTAAAACCGAATAGGGCTTTCTTCGCACAGCCTCCGTCAACTGTCCGCCTTCATCATAACCCACATATCCCGGAGGCGCTCCCACCAGTCGACTCACAGAATGACGCTCCTGATACTCACTCATATCAATGCGTGTCATCGCATTCTCGTCATTGAATAAAAACTCACTCAGCGCTTTTGCCAATTCCGTCTTTCCGACACCGGTTGTTCCAAGAAAAATGAATGAGCCTATGGGTTTTCTTTCGTCGCTTAGGCCGGAACGACTTCTTCTTACTGCATCACTCACAGCTTGAATGGCTTCATGCTGACCAACAACACGCTTTCCTAATTCATCTTCCAGACGCAACAGTTTTGCACGTTCACTTTCCACCAAGGCCTTTACAGGAATACCCGTCCATCTCGAAACAACATCAGCAATTTCCTCCGGATCCACTTCTTCTTTCAACATCTTTGAATTGGCTTGAAGCTCCAAAAGTTTTACTCGGTTCACTTCAATTTTCTGCTCTTGCTCTTTGATACGACCATATCTGATTTCAGCAACGAGTCCATAGTTGCCTTCTCTCTCGGCGTTTTCCGCTTGCAATTTCAAATCCTCAATTTCAGATTTTGCTGTTTGAATAATTTCCACAACTTCCTTCTCACTTTGCCATTTGGCAGACAAATTATTTCGCTCTTCACTAAGTTCAGAAATAATCTTGTTCAATTCATCCAGACGCGCTTGATTGTTTTCGCGCTTTATAGCCTCACGCTCAATTTCGAGCTGCATAATTCTTCGTTCGATTTCGTCAAGTTCAATAGGTTTTGAATTGATTTCCATGCGAAGCTTAGCGGCGGCTTCATCAATCAGATCGATGGCTTTGTCAGGAAGAAAACGATCTGTGATATAACGTTGAGAAAGCTCGACAGCTGCAATGATAGCATCATCGGTGATCTGCACTTTGTGATGTGTTTCGTACTTCTCTTTTAAACCACGAAGAATAGAAATGGCTGCATCACGATCAGGCTCGTCGATCATTACTTTTTGAAAACGACGTTCGAGTGCTTTGTCCTTTTCGAAATATTTCTGATACTCGTTGAGCGTTGTTGCGCCGATCGCTTTCAACTCACCTCTGGCCAGAGCGGGTTTCAGAATATTCGCGGCATCCATTGCACCTTCACCACCACCCGCGCCAACAAGCGTATGAATTTCATCAATGAAAAGAACGATCTCACCTTCACTCTTCTGTACCTCATTCACAACAGACTTCAATCGCTCTTCAAATTCACCTTTGTATTTCGCCCCTGCAATCAAAGCCGCCATGTCGAGTGAATAAATCTGTTTTGTTTTCAGATTCTCCGGAACATCACCATTGATAATACGGTGTGCGATTCCTTCGGCAATAGCCGTTTTACCTGTGCCGGGTTCACCAATGATCAGAGGATTGTTTTTTGTTCTTCTCGAAAGAATTTGCATCACACGACGAATCTCTTCATCGCGACCAATGACAGGATCGAGCTTACCATCGCGTGCAAGCTTGTTTAAATTCTTAGCATACTTCTGTAGTGAATTGTAGGTTTCCTCTTGCGAGTGAGAGGTAACTCTCGCTCCCTTGCGCAATTCGGCAATAGCCTTTTTCAGATCCTTTATTGTCACGCCACTATCGCGCAACATCTGAGAGGCTTTGTCCTTTCCTTCCGCAATCGCCATCAACAAATGCTCAATGCTCACGTACTCATCTTTGAATTCCTTCAAATAATTTTGTGAGCGATTGATAGCAGTATTCGCTTCCGGAGACAATGACAACTGTCCGCCGGAAACTTTAGGCAAGGAGTCCAATAATTTATCGAGGGCCTGCTCCAATATCTCAACGTTGACATTCATTTTCTTTAAAAGAAAAGGCGTAACGTTCTCATCGATTTCGAGAATCCCTTTTAGTAAATGTCCATTCTCTATAGTTTGTTGGCCCTTATCAAGTGCAATTTGCTGTGCTCTTTGAATGGCCTCTTGTGTTTTTAGTGTGAATTTCGAACTGTCCATAGTTTTCAATAATTATGTCAACGGAACATCAATTGCCGAACCATCTGATTCGAACGGAATTTATGTCGCATATTTTACTAAATGACTGACGAATGTTTTATCCTAAATAATTTTCTCGGCGTTTTTGTCAGTTTAGTTGATTAAATCTGATTGCCTCTCTATTCAGGTAAACAAGTTCGTTGCCTAATTTCGCTCAATGAAAATTTTCCTCGTTGGATATATGGCAAGCGGCAAAAGCACGCTCGGACCCAAACTTGCAAAGCGTCTCAATATTCCATTTATAGATCTTGACCAGCAAATTGTGACGAAAGAAGGAAGTAGCATTCTCAACATATTTCAAGAAGTAGGAGAAGATGCATTTCGACTCATTGAAAAAAATGTGCTTGCATCCTCAATAAAAAGCAATCCACACTTCGTGATGGCAACAGGCGGTGGAACTCCCTGTTTTTTCAAGAATATGGATCTGATGAAAAAAAGCGGCATCACTCTTTACTTAAGTGTACCTGTTCGCGAGTTGGTAGATCGCAATCTCAACTCACCAGAAATTCGTCCACTGCTTCGAGGCATGAATGAGTTGGAAATGCAATCATTCATCAACGAACAAGTGCAGCAGCGGTTACCTCACTACAAAAAGGCCGGAGTTACTATTAAGGAAAGCGAACTCGATCTGGATAGAATTGAGCAAGAAGTAAGATTGATGAATAATATGCGTTAAAAAAAATTGAATGCTGTAACAATAAATTTAGTCCATATGAAAAATCAATATCTCGCACTTGCCATTATCGGTTTCATTATTCCAAATATTTATGTGGCGATTGAATCATTTGAAACAGGCAACATTTTATTATGGCTTGATCCCACGGCAACTTTAAATGGAATGTTTGGCAATCGCATTTCGACTGCCTTCATCCTCGATTTACTTTTGGTTGTGCTCGTGTTCTTTTACTGGACACATCGTGAAGGCAAAAAGCATCAAATTAAAAGAGTATGGTTGATATGGATTTTGACTTTGCTTTTTGGAATGGCTGGTACATTTCCTCTCTTTCTGCACTGGCGTGAAAAAGCGATGAAGTCGGCTTAAACAGTGCCTCATGTGAGCCAGCCATAAGGTTTTATAGACATCTCTTTATTTAGAATAATTATAAATACCTCATTCTTGGTATTGCTCGCGTCATTATAGATGAGTTGATTCGCATCATAAATTTTACTATCCGATAAGGACAAATTCAATGGCAATATGAAACAAACAATAACATTCCTATTCTGCCTATTCATAGTCAATTTTTCGCTTTCTCAAACGCCAGATACTTTGGGCATTGTGCATCTGAATGAAGTGACGATTATCGATCATCAATCCTTGGGAGGTGTTGATCGCATGCCGGCAATAAAAGAGAATGTAATCTATGCGGGTAAAAAAAACGAAGTCATACAACTCGACAGAATCAACGCTGATTTGAGTACGAATAATACGCGTCAGATCTTTGCGAAAGTTCCCGGAATGAGTATATGGGAAAACGATGGTTCTGGAATTCAAGTCGGAATTGCGGCAAGAGGCCTGAGTCCGAACAGATCATGGGAATTCAATATGCGTCAGAACGGACACGACATCAGTGCCGATGCGTTTGGATATCCCGAGTCATATTACAATCCGCCGATGGAAGCATTGTCAAGAATAGAAGTTGTTCGCGGGGCAGCGTCGTTACAATTCGGACCACAGTTCGGAGGACTCATCAATTATCAGATGAAAAAAGGACATCCTAACAAAGCCTTCAGTTTTGAATCGTCACAGACCGTCGGTTCTTATGGCATGCTCAATACGTACAACGCAATTGGCGGCACAATCAAGAAATTTTCTTACTACGCATTTTTTCATAAGAGAACCGCAGAGGGTTGGCGAGAAAACAGCCAATACGATGTGAACACGGGTTACTTCTCTGCAGCATATCAATTGAATCGCAGCATCAATATTTCCGCAACTTATACCAAGATGGATTATATAAGTCAGCAACCTGGAGGACTTACTACGGATCAATACAATTCAAATCACAGACAATCGCACCGTGAGCGAAACTGGTTCAATGTTCCGTGGAATGTTGCTTCACTCACAGCGGATATTAGGCTCAGCTCAAATGTGAATCTGCAGATTAAATCATTCATGACGATAGCTGAGAGAAATAGTGTGGGCTTTCTTCAATCAATCAATGTGAATGACACCATCAATGCTGAAACATTGCAGTATGCGAAACGACAGGTTGATCGAGAAGAATATAAAAACTACGGAAGTGAGGCGCGTGTTTCAGCAAAGTACAAATTATTGAACGCAGGACAAACGGTCGCATTCGGAATACGCGCCTATCAGGGAAAAACTACACGATATCAAAAAGGAATTGGAACTACCGGAACAGATTTCGATCTATCGCTTACAGATCCCATCTATGGAAAATCGATAGAACTTGGAGTAAACAATTACTCAGCATTCGCGGAGAATATTTTTCAGCTTGGGCATAAATTAAAAATAGTACCGGGTGTGCGTTATGAAATGCTTCAGAACACTATTTCAGGATACATCAGCACGGCTTCCGATGGAGGTATCAGATCTGAAAAGAGAGATAGACATATTCTTCTTTACGGAACCGGTGTCGAATATACGGTCACGGAAAAAACGAATATTTACGGAAACTATTCACAAGCATATCGACCTGTAACATTCTCTGAACTCACGCCATCGTCTACAACTGAAATCGTTGATGCGAATCTGAAAGATGCTTTCGGATTCAATGCCGATTTGGGTTACAGAGGCGCTATTAAAAATTATTTGAATTTCGATGTGGGTGTTTTTTACGTTGCATATGAAAATCGCATAGGTGTTATTACTCAAAACAATACTCCATTCAAAACCAATATTGGTGCATCTGTGAGCAAGGGAATTGAATCCTATATTGAATTTGATCCACTTGCATTTGCTCAACTTTCGCGCATGGGTAGTTTAAGTTTGTTCGCCTCCAACGCCTTTGTCGACGCGCGCTATACCACATGGAATAATCCCGCCATTGCCGACGATCCAACAAAATCTATTGAGGGAAAGCGCGTGGAAAATGCTCCGCAATACATTCACCGATTTGGTGCCACGTATTCGTATAAGTCATTAGCGGCTACATTTCAGGCAAGCATGGTTGGAGATGTTTTCACAGACGCTGCCAACACTGATTCACCTAATGCAGCAGCGACAACAGGGAAAATTTCCGGTTACAATGTGATGGATGCATCATTGTCATACGGCATCAATGAGCACTTCAATATTAAAGCGGGAGTGAACAATCTCGCGAATGAAAAATATGCAACGAGAAGATCAGGAGGTTATCCGGGACCCGGTTTACTGCCAGGAAATGGAAGAACTATTTATCTGAATATGGGAGTTAAATTTTAAACGAGAAGTAGTTGACTAAAGAATATCACTCGAGATAAACTGCTTCTTTACCTTTCAACATTTCCACCGAAATATGTTCCTTGAGATTGGTTGAAAGTGTGAGACCGACATAGTCTGCCCTCACCGGAAACTTGCGATGAAAGCGATCAACAAGTGCAGCAGTTGCAAGATTCTTCGGTTCTGCATCCAGCAAAAATTTCGCGGCATAGATAAGAGTGCGTCCGGAATTGAGAACGTCATCTACCAACACAACACTTTTTCCCTTCAAGGATTTCAGTTCACCTGAATAGGTAACAGCATTGTTCAAAGGATTCTCTTTGTTCAATGTAATCTCTTCAACGACAACAGCAATTTCAGAAATGGATGACAGCAAAGCGCCAATTCTGCTAGCTACTTCGCTACCACGGCCGGCCACGCCAACAACTATCAATTCTTTTTCCTTGTAGTTGTTCTCATGAATCTCATGCGCAATGCGCATCAATTTCTGAGCGATTTGTTTGGTATCAAGTATGAGAGAACGTTCTCTGTCCATAGTTCAAAAGTAGTAGAATTCAAATGCGTTTAATCTCCACCCACAGTTCCCTGCCTAGTCTTGGTTTGATTGAATTCAATGCTTCATTCATTTGAATAATTTCAAATTTAGCGGAAAAGAGTTCATTGTACTCATCAACACTGCCGCCAAATGGAGGACCTTCATCCGTGAGTGCAAAATTGAACATCAATCCTACGAGCATTCCGCCGGGGTATATGATATCATGCATTTTCTCGACGTATGCATTGCGTAATTCCGGATCGAGGGCGCAGAAAAAAGTTTGTTCCAGGACCAGATCGAATCTTTTATTCAATGCAAAAAAATCCATGCAGATCAATTGCTCCTTAGGAAAATCCGGAACACGCGCCCTGAAATTTTGTAAAGGCAATTCCGAAATATCCAATATGTGGACATTGTTGAAACCGTTTCGCCACAAGTATTCTCCCTCATATCCATTGCCACATCCGGGTATCAGAATGTGAATAGACTTATCCTTCAAACTTTCGAAGAAAGGAATAAAAGGAGCAGAAACTTCTCCAACATCCCAACCAGTCTGGCCTTCTTTCCATCTGTTGGTCCAGAAGTCGGCATCTAATTTTTTATCACCTGATGATTGCATCTCTTCTTTCATTTAAACATTTGAGCATTCATAAACTTGAAGAAAACGAAAATCAATTCCTTTCAAAAATGGCAACAGTTTCAATGTGCGACGTGTGCGGAAACTGATCCACCAGGCTGATGCGTTTCAGTTCATAACCTTCCGATTTTAAGTCCATGGCATCGCGTGCTTGAGTCGCGGGATTGCAACTAACATACACGATACGATCTGCGTCAAGCGCCATCACTTTGCGCAAAGTCTTAGGAGCAATACCTCCTCGAGGTGGATCCAAAACAAGACAAGAAATTTTTCCTTTGAAGTCAGGATATTCGAGCAAGAATTTTCCAACATCTGCAGCATAAAATTCGAGATGATCCACACCGTTTCGTTTTGCATTTTCACGCGCATCGTGAATGGCATCTTCGACAATATCCACACCTACCACTTTGCGATTGCTTTGCTTTGCGAGCAATTGAGTAATTGTACCTGTTCCACAAAAAAGATCCAGGATATACTTTCCATCGTCTTCATCGTTCACTCCTGCGTATTCGATTACTTTGTTGTAAAGTCGTTCAGCACTTCTCGGGTTGGTTTGAAAAAAGCTGGTCATGCTGATTTCAAAACGCAGTCCATTGATGACTTCGACAATTTTTGGTTCTCCGAAAAGCAAGATTGTTTTACCTAGCAATGGATCAATGCGATCGCCGGTGTTGGGATTGATGGTATGGATGACACCAGCCAATCTTTCACCCAATAAATTCTTGAGCATTTCCGCGAAAGCCAAGGCATCAAAATCTTCGACATCTGTGGCTGATGTCACCAGATTGATGAGTAGTTGATTCGTGTGAAAACTTTTTCTCACGACAAGATATCGGAAAAAGCCGATACGTTTCGGAGGATGCCACGAAGGCAAGCCTGTGGCCTCGCAATACTTTCTTATTGAGTGAATATTACTTTCCAATTCTGCATCAAAAAGTCCTGAGTCGTTGTCGAGATTTTCGACACACCACCAGGTTCCACGGTGTTTAAACCCAAGTCCAAAATCATCGAACTCTGCTTGCTTTACCAGATCGAAACGGATAACCGAAAATGAATACTCCATTTTATTTCTGTAATGCCAAACAGCAGGAGATTCAATAAACTCATCAAACAATGAGTCGATGTTTTCCATTTTACCAATTCTTTGAAAGAGATCCAGCGTTGTTCTCTTCTTGTATTCAATTTGCTTTTCAATTGGAAGAGTTGCGTACGGTGCCCCCGGTATAGGTTGATATGGCAAACTGATTTCATCGGGAGAATTCTCCAACACTTCCAAAAGCTTGCATTCAGCAAATCGCTTTTGTGCCTTCTCAACGCGCGCTTTTACCAGTTGACCTGGAATTGTATTCTGAACAAACACTGCAAAATCACCTTTATCTGTTTTTATTTTGCCAATACCCACTCCGCCGAATGCCATGTCAGCAATGCGAATTTCGATTTCCTGATTTTTCTTTAATAGTCTTTCCTCCATCGGCGCGAAGTTATTCGGACAATGTCGATCAATGGAATAAACTGACATCAATTCAATGAAAACTCATTTCATGCTGTAGGAGCATTGACTAACAGCCTTCTATTTTTACCCTGTATGGGAAAAAACAATTTGACATCACTCGTACTTGGACCTGTTCTATTTATCGTAGCATGGTGGCTCAATCCAATGGGCCTGGATGCCACGCAGGCAAAGGTTCTCGGGATTGTTTGCTGGATGCTCGTTTGGTGGATTACGGAGACGGTGCCGATGGCCATCACTTCATTGTTGCCCATCATGCTTTTTCCTTTGCTCGGAGTATTGAGTCTGGAAAAAACTTGTCTGGCATACAGCAACCGATTTGTGTTTCTATTTCTCGGAGGATTCATCATTGCACTTTCCATGGAGAAATGGAATCTTCATAGAAGACTTGCGCTTGGAATCGTGAATAAGACAGGCACAGGAGCCAACCGCATCATCTTCGGATTTCTTTTCGCATCATACATTATGAGTATGTGGATCAGCAATACAGCAACCACTTTGATGATGCTTCCTATTGCGAGTTCAGTCGTATTGCTGCTTGTGAACAAAGATCAATTGCTTTCACACAAAGGCACCAAATACTTTGCGACATCGCTCATGCTTTCCATTGCGTATGGTTCCAGCATCGGCGGAATTGCGACGTTGGTTGGGTCGCCTCCGAATGCAAGCATGGCAGGCATACTTGACAAGTCCTTCAACTATCAAGTCACATTTCTAGAGTGGATGAAATTCGGTCTGCCGTTCTCATTTATTCTTCTCATATCCGCATATTTCATGTTGGTGAAAGTGATTTATCCCAACAGGCTCGGCAAGTTTGAATTGGGACATGAGATTATCAAAGCAGAGCTCAGCGCATTGGGGAAATGGTCACAAACAGAAAAAAGAATTTTCGTTATTTTTCTTCTTACGGCAATAATGTGGATCATTCAGGGTCCGGTTTCAGCGTTACTAAAACCACATGGCATCGAGTTGACTGACACAGCCATTGCGATAGTAATGGGCAGCGCACTTTTCATTATTCCTACCGGAGAAAGTCAAAAGAAAACCATTCTCGAATGGCGAGATACAGAAAAATTGCCTTGGGGAGTCTTGCTCATGTTTGGCGGTGGAATGAGCCTGGCAGAGGCTTTTTCTGAAAGTGGATTGGTTGGTACCATTACACATTCGATGCAGGCTGTCGACCAGACCAACGTTTTTCTTTTTGTCAGCTTACTTTGCTTTATAGGATTGGCGCTCACCGCATTGATGAGTAATATCGCGATGGTGAACATCTTTGTTCCTGTTGTTGCGGCATTGGCAGTTGGTGCGGGAATTTCACCAGTTGTTTTCGCTATTCCGGTAACGATAGCCGCGAGTTGCGATTTTATGTTTCCTATGAGTACTCCCCCAAATGCCATAGCGTACAGCAGCGGCTTTATCCATAGCAAGGACATGCTCAAGGCTGGAATAGTTCTGAATATATTATCGCTTGTTTTGTTGATGGCTTTGGTCTACCTGATGGTCTAAGAATGCAAGGCGTTAGATTTTCAGGAACTCTGACTAACTGATTCCAAATAAGTTCCCTGTTTTTTTCAGTATTCTCTTGGAAGCGCGTGAAGATTATCTACATTTGCCGCCTCAAAAAAATTGAGAGCTCAGGAGAGGTGGGTGAGTGGCTGAAACCAACAGTTTGCTAAACTCTCGTAGGGGGTAACTCTTATCGGGGGTTCGAATCCCCCCCTCTCCGCTTAAGTTGGCGCATGTGGAAATTAACAGCCATATTTGCAAACTGACAAAGCGCAACTGGAGAAGAAATTTGAAAGAAGTGCAAAAACACCTCGGGGTGTAGCGTAGCCCGGTATCGCGTCTGCTTTGGGAGCAGAAGGTCGTAGGTTCGAATCCTGCCACCCCGACAAAATTGAAGTTCAAAATTTGAAGTGAATCGACTTCAGATTTTGGACTTTGAAGTTTAAATGGTCCCGTAGCTCAGTTGGATAGAGCAACAGATTTCTAATCTGTGGGTCAGGGGTTCGAATCCCTTCGGGATCACTTTTCACTATTCCTCTTCCGCAATGCCATCAATTGATGTGATATTCCATGTTTACATTTTGCAATCGCAAGTGAATGGTATTTTCTATATCGATGGCACTAACAATCTGGAAGATCGTTTTCATCGACACAATAAGGAAAGAAATAAATTCACAAAACCATACAGACCGTTCGCATTGGTTTACTCAAAATCATTTGACACACATTCCAAAGCCATATTATTTGAAAAAAGTTTGAAGGCCAAAAAGAGCCGAGAATATATTTTCAGA
>JAYTOA010000171.1:0-21303 GCA_043748015.1 Flavobacteriales bacterium | reverse complement strand
ATACCCGGGCGGAATCCATCTCCGAGGATTTTGGATGCATTCATAAAGTATAACGTCATCAAAACAAATGATATAGCATATAGAATAAATGTCAAGCGGATCACCGCCATTTGACGCTGTCGATTGTTATACATGAAAATGGACAATAGCGTAATGGTCGCAGCGATAGACATAGGTACAGCGAAGGAGTAATTTTGAACATCATCCAGCATGCCGCCTTGTGCATCTCTAGTGTGGTATGCAAAAAGTTCATACGTCTGTAACATACCAAATGGAAAATAGTAGGTTGCTGCAAATAGAAGCACTGAAAGAAATAGGTAAACGGTTTGTTTGCGTTGAATCATTTGTGTATTGGTGTTTTGAATTTGTAGATGCGAATTAGCACTTAACTGTTTTCTTCTTTTTGGTGTGTGATCCGCGGGCAATCATTTTGTCCATATAACTGATTGCTTCGGGTACTTTGCAGGCTGTGTCACCCATATCAACGGTAACGACACCGTACGACTTCGCTGTTTTTTTGGCGTGATCAGTAAGAGAAGAAACATAACCTCCAACGCTAATAACGAAATTATTCATACAATGTCGCACGCGGTTGGGAGCTTTATGAATGTCTTTGCCAATCGAATAGAGTAAACTTTCTAATTCTTTTTTGTCGAGGTCAGCATCAGGAGTGAGAGCAATGTAGTTGCTGTAGGTGGCCCATCCGGTGCAAGCAATCATCTCTTTTTTCGACTTGATCCATTTCTGAGCAAGCTCCAGTGCGAAAGGACTTTCCGCCGCCGACCATGCTACCGCAAATTCACTGAGCATATACCACGTCGCCTTTTCTGCCCAGTCTTCCAATTGTTTCTTGGTCATTTTCTTTGGCTCTGAGATCAAACCTGCGAGATACATCGCATCAGAATTGCCGGTATCAAAAAGTTCGAGAGCCAATTCATGATTGCGCTTTACTTTTTTTTCGATTGTTTTGAGATCGCCGACTTTCACACCGTACAGCGGCTCGGGCGCACCATGTTTCATGAAAACATTCTTGATGGTCGCGCTTCCCATTTTGCTGAGCTGTGCGACGATTTCTTTTGATGTCATGCGATAATATTTTCTTCGATAATTTGATACTCCACATTTCTGTTGCGCAAGTAGCGGATCACTTTATCATAGCAACCTTTTTCTCTTCCAACATATTCAGGAGGACAAATGCCCTTTCTTTTAAAGTGACCTTTGAGCACGAGGTCAGCCACCGCACTGCAGGTATATCCGGTGGTGCGCGCCATGGAGATGGTTTCGCTTTTGCGGTCGTATCTATCCAAGAGAAAATAAGTGAACTTTTTCTTGTTGCCATCCAACTCACCATGAATGATGATGCGCATAATCGTAAAATCTTCTTCACCCGGTTTCAATTTCCAGGCAGGAAAAAGCAAAGCTGAGGTTAAATCAACCGGTCTGATTTTTTTTCCTTTCACATCGATTTCATCATAGGAGAAAAAACCTGCGGCACGAAGCACTTTGAGGTATTCAATGCAACCCGGATAGCGCAATGTTTTCTCCAGCATGTCGGGAATGTGCGGCATGGTTTGAATGAGTGAGCGCAATCCATCGCTGTTCCAACTTTCCAGTGTGCCGAAGCCGGGGAAAGCGATCAATTCCGCTTCGCTCAAAGCTTCGCGAATCACCACCTGGCCATTTTGAACATAACGCGCAGGACGGATATATTCTTCAATGACATCAATAGGAGAGAAGACTGCTTTGTATTCCCATGGCCATTCACGAAGGACGGGAAGACCGCCAACAAGACATTCATAGCTCGTCACCTTCATCTGCGAGTCGTGGTAGCCAAGTATAATATTTCCCATGCCGGGAGCGACACCACAATCCGTTACAACAGTCACGTTGTTCTTCTTCGCCAATTCATCCAGACGAAAAGCATCTTCAGGAAAGAAGGAAATGTCGACCATGTTCTTTCCGGTGTTGATCACTTGTTCAACAGTGCTGTAACCCATAAAACCCGGAACAGCGCCCACAACAAGATCAAACCCAATGATGGCTTTACGCAAAGCGTCCTGACTTGTCATATCGAGTTTCTTTGTCGCGATACCCTCATTCGTCATGCGTTGCAACGCACCTTCATTGATGTCAGCAGAAGTGACATCATACAACGGTTTCATATCTCTGGCTATGGCAGATCCAACAAGACCGGCTCCAAGTACAATTACTTTTTTACCCATTCACTTTGTGCTGTTCAATTTGCAAGAATAGCATGGTGCCACTGCAAAACGAAAATGATAAATTAGTTAGATAACTTACGCAATAGCGGGCTGCATCTGTACCGGTCTTCACGGTAGTGTGAATAAAGATCATCAAGTGATTGCACACATTTCTTCAGTCCGATTTCTTTGCCCCACGCGATCAATCCTTTCGGATAATTCACGCCGCTGGTCATGGCAAGATCGATGTCGTCTTGCGAAGCAATATTATAATAGGCAGTATCGTAAGCTTCGTTGATCAACATGACGAGAATACGCAAACCAATTTCCTGTCGGAGATGAATATTCTCCGAAGGTGCTATGGTGAAGGCCTCCGCTGAATAGTCATAATAACCTTTGCCTGATTTTCTGCCAAGCCATCCCGCTTCATTCAACTTCTTCTGCACAAAACTTGGGCGATAACGTTGATCGAAATAGAAGGAAGCAAACACGCTTTCCGTCACGGCGTAATTGACATCGTTTCCTATGAGGTCCATCAATTCGAACGGACCCATTTTGAAACCGAGGTCGCGCATGCTTTGATCGATGGTAGAAAAATCTGCAAAGCCTTCTTCATAGATGCGCAGTGCTTCACCATAAAATGGACGAGCAACTCTATTGACAACAAAGCCGGGTGTGTCCTTACAGATCACCGGAATTTTTTTCCATTCAGTTGCCCACTCTTTCACTTGTTGTGCGATTTGCAAATCGGTTTGCAAGGCAGGAATAATTTCCACCAAAGGCATTATGGGAGCAGGGTTGAAAAAGTGAATGCCAACCACTCGTGCCGGCTTCTTACAAGCTGCAGCAATGGCGGTGATGGAGAGCGAAGAAGTATTGCTGGCGATCACACATTGTGCACTCACCACCGATTCAATATCCGCGAAAACTTTCTTCTTCACGTCGAGATTTTCCACAATAGCTTCAATCACCAGATCGCTATCGCTCATGGATTTGAAACGGATATCATAAGAGATGCGCGACATCATGTCCGCGGCTTGATCCTCTGTGAATTTTCCCTTCTCGACAAGCTTGGCAAAAGTGGCTTGCATGCCGGCTTTGGATTTTTCCAACGCTTCAGGACGCGTATCATTCAGCAGTACCTGGTGTCCGGCCTGTGCCACCACTTGCGCAATGCCGCTTCCCATCGCACCCGAACCTATAATTGAGATTTTCATATCGTGTTTTTTATCCGCCACTAAGTTGAGAAGGGAAGGGGCAATTTCAAATCATTTCACAATAAAATGTGTACTAAGGCATCAATATCAAAGCGCCCTCTTCCATGAATTTTCAATTTTCAACCTTCAATTGTTTCGCAAGCAAAGTGATTTGGAACGAGGCAAAAACCGTGAACCCGTAGCATGAGTTTCGCATTTATTACATGAGTGGCCACAATATTCTTTTATTCCTTCCTTTCTTCGCGGACAATTTAGAAAGAATGAAAAGGATTTTTGGTATCGTGACGCTGGTTTTGATGTTCAATCTCACGAGCTTTACACAGGCTTCGGATCAATTGCTTACCAGTGATGGCAATGGTTTCAATGCATGGCATATGTTGGACAATTCAGTCGATGGTATCCCCGGTGTTGGTGCAGATAGAGCCTACAAAGAATTGCTTGCCGGCAAAAAATCGACGCCGGTAGTGGTGGCCATAATCGACAGCGGAACTGAATCTTTTCACCCTGATCTGAAAGCCAATATCTGGACGAATAAAGGAGAGATTGCTGACAATGGAATCGACGAAGACGAGAACGGTTATGTAGATGACATACATGGTTGGAGTTTCATCGGTGGTATCGGTGGTGATGTATCTATAGACAACCTTGAGTTTACCCGTGTCTATCGTGAGTTGAAGAACAGATTCGGCGCTGTTGTCGATGCCAAGAATGTGAAGACAGAGGACAAGAAGGACTATGAGCGTTACCTTCATTTAAAGAAGGAATATGATCGTCGTATCAAAGAAGCAGATGAGAATCTCATGAATTATGTGATGATTGAAATGTTCTACTCCAATGCGAAACAGAGCATTGCAACCATGCTTGGTAAAGAGGATTATACCTTGGAGGAAGTAATGGCGATAGAAGCCAAAGATGAATTCACCACTGCGGCACAAGGATTAGTAGCACTTGGAATGCAGGAAGATTTGATGGCAGAAATTTCCCAAGGAAAAGAACACTTCGAAGCTTTGGCCAAATTTCAATTGAACCTTGATTTTGACCCGCGATATATGGTTGGCGACAACTACAATAATGTAGACGAGAGATATTACGGCAACAACCACATCGATGGTCCGGAGAGCGAACACGGAACGCATGTTGGAGGAATCGTTGGTGCTGTGCGCAATGAATTTGGAATGAACGGAGTTGCGGATAATGTTCAACTGATGATTATCCGTGCTGTTCCAAATGGTGACGAGCGCGACAAGGACATCGCTAACGCAATTAGATATGCAGTGGATAACGGCGCGCGCATCATCAATATGAGTTTTGGCAAGAGCTATTCACCACAAAAAGCTGCTGTGGATGCAGCAGTAAAATATGCTGAGAGTAAAGGAGTATTGATTATTCACGCGGCAGGAAACGACGCAAAGAATATTGACAAGGAATACAATTTTCCTACGGACAAGTACATCGATGGCGGCTATTGTTCAACATGGATGGAGATCGGAGCAAGCAATATGAGCGTCGACAATCTTGTGGCAGATTTTTCCAACTATGGTAAAAAATCGGTAGATGTTTTTGCGCCGGGAGTTGATATTTACAGCACTGTGAACGACGACAAATACAAAGACAATAGTGGAACAAGTATGGCTGCTCCTGTTACGTCAGGTGTTGCAGCTACACTGATGAGTTACTTTCCGAATCTTACCGCAAGTGATGTAAAAGAGATACTGATGAAGAGTGCCATACGCTATCCAAAGGCAGTTACCACGACTTATGTCGAACGAAATAAGATGGGTAAATTCTTCATGAAGATTTTCATAGGTAAAAAGAAGAACGAAGAGAACTCTCCACCTCCGCGCGAATTCAAATCGAAAGACATCAAATTCAAAGACTTTTCTGTCACAGGTGGTGTAGTGAATTTATATGAAGCAGTGAAGATGGCGGAGGGGTGGAAGAAATAGTCAAATAATAAAAAAGCATTTCTTAAGCTGCATAAAGGCGAGTTAGATAGATTTCACAAAGTGTTCTTCAAGCTTGACGTTGAAGTTTATTTCAGCTTTGAGTGCTCTGAAAACTTTAAGGATGGTATCAATGGTTGCGCTATTGGCACTGCTCTCTAATTTTGAAATTTGAGCTTTCTGCACTCCGATTAATTTGCCAAGTTCTTCTTGAGTCAAATTTCGCTCTTGACGTACGCCTTTGATCATTTTACCCAACACATCCATACTGAGTGCATATTCATAGTCATCTCTTTCCTTGGTGCCCGTTTTTCCGACATGCTTGTTTTTCATCTCATCGAGCGAATAGGCTATAATTTTCTTTTTTGCCATAGTCTTATTTTTTTATTTTGTTCTCCAAATAGCTTTTTCTGATGCTAGTGGCGCGCGCGAAGTCATTGGGCTTGATTTTGTCAGTTTTCTTGATGAAGCCATGTAGTCACCACCAATGTTTTTTTACTTTCTCCTTTGTCCCAGAATGCAAGAAGGCGTATTTGCAAACCGGCGCTCTGTGTTCTAAACTCCCAGATGTCGTTCTGTAATTTCTTGAAAAGTTTAGGGTCATTAGTTTGTTCGGCTAAATCAATATTATAAAGTACTTTCTTGATGGTTTTTCTGTCAAGTTCTGAAATGATTTTTTCGACTTCTTCAAGAAAGATGGTTTCAAAATATCTCATTCATTCTGATAAAGCCACAAAGAAACAAAGATACGCATGGTTTCCAAATATAGAAACCGGCATAATATGGCATAATTGAAAAAGTGGTGTTCAATTCGCGCTTACCAACCGCGCAGCACAAGCCTCCGACGCCACTTCCAACATCTCAAACACCTCTTCAAATCCATCTGCATCGCCAAACCATGGATCGGGAACAGCGCGGTTTTGTCCCGGCCAGGCTTCGTTGAGATACAATTTCACTTTGTGTTTTTCGACTTCACTTTTCGCGAGTGCAACAATGTTGTTGTAGTTCGATGCATCCATTGCGTAAATAATATCAAACTGCACAAAGTCCTGATAAATGAATTGTCGCGCGCGAAGCGAAGAAATATCTATTCCCTTTTGTTTTAAACATTTCACCGCGCGATGATCCGGATGCTCACCAATGTGATAATTGCCTGTTCCCGCAGAATCGATTTCTACATCAATGTTCGCATTGGATAGTTTATGTCGGAGAATACCTTCTGCCATTGGAGAGCGACAGATATTTCCGAGACATACCATCAGGATTTTTGTCATGGTGTGAAGTTAATCTTTTTTTGAAAATGGTAACGCGGAACGTGCCGATTTCATTCGCCTTTGGCGATAAAAGCCCGCAGATGTTTTGTGCCGGATGCGCTCACAAACAGTTGGTGTGCACTATCTTCGCGCGCTTTTTAGAAACTGCATTTCATGGGATTAAAAGAAGAAATATCACGCCGTAAAACATTCGCCATCATCTCTCACCCGGATGCCGGTAAGACGACACTGACAGAAAAACTGCTGCTGTTTGGCGGCGCCATTCAGACTGCAGGCGCGGTGAAGAGCAACAAGATCACCAAGACTGCCGCTTCTGATTTCATGGAGATTGAACGTCAGCGCGGAATCTCTGTCGCCACCTCTGTGATGGTTTTTGAATACAAAGGCATGCAGGTAAACCTGCTCGATACTCCCGGTCACAAAGATTTTGCTGAAGATACGTACCGCACTTTGACCGCCGTGGATAGTGTCATACTCGTAATCGATAGTTCGAAAGGTGTCGAAGCGCAAACAAAAAGATTGATGGAAGTGTGTCGCATGCGCGATACGCCGGTGATCGTTTTCATCAACAAGATGGACCTCGAAGGACAGGATCCATTTGATCTCTTGGATGAACTCGAAGAGAAACTGAACATCAAAGTTCAGCCGCTGTCATGGCCGATTTCGAAGGGATATTCTTTCAAAGGCGTTTACAAACTGTACGATAAAACTTTGAATCTTTTCGAATCACTCAAGACAAAAGTGAGCGATCAGATTGTTTCAATAAGTGATTTGTCAGATCCGATTTTGGACAAACTCGCGGGTGAATACGCCGACCAATTGCGCGAAGATGTTCACCTCATAGAAAATGTTTACGATCCATTTGATCGTGAAAAATACTTAGATGGAAAACTCGCGCCGGTGTTTTTTGGTTCAGCAATGAACAATTTTGGAGTAAAGGAATTGCTCGACAAGTTTCTGGAGCTCGCGCCAACTCCACAACATCGCGAGACCAACGTTCGACTCGTTGAGCCGACAGAGAATAAGTTCTCAGGATTTATTTTTAAGATACACGCGAACATAGATCCTCGTCACCGCGACCGCATTGCGTTTCTTCGCGTGTGTAGCGGATCTTTTGAGCGCAATAAATTTTACCACCACGTTCGTCTCGACAAGGACTTTAAATATCCAAGTCCGGTAACGTTTCTTGCTTCTGCGAAAAGCACCATCGACGAAGCTTATGCCGGCGATGTAATCGGACTTTACGACACAGGTAATTTCAAAATCGGTGATACATTGACGGAAGGTGAGGAGATGAAGTTCAAAGGCATCCCGAGTTTTTCACCGGAGATATTTAAAGAGCTGGTGAACAAAGATCCGATGAAGTCGAAGCAGCTCGACAAAGGCATTCGACAATTGACAGAAGAAGGCGTTGCGCAGATGTTTGTGCAAGAGCCCGGCAATAGAAAAATTGTAGGAACAGTAGGTGAACTTCAATTCGAAGTCATCAAATACCGCCTCGAACATGAGTACGGTGCGAAGTGTGAATTCGAAGCGAAGTCCTATTACAAAGCATGCTGGATCACCACTGACCATCCCGAGAAGCTCGATGAATTCCGTCGCATCAAAGGACAGAACATGGTGAAGGACAAAGAAGGTAATGATGTGTTTCTCGCGCCATCATCCTTCATGCTCGATATGGAACGGAAGAATTTCCCGGAGTTGGAGTTTCATTTTACGAGTGAGTTTAAAGTAACGGCGGGATAAGTCCAAAATTCCTGGTTCCTGGTTGGCATCAGAATTCACTATTGACATGAAGCGATTTCGCCTTATTGAATTCAAGTCTTTTTTAAAGCGTATTGGTATTCCTGTTTGTCGCACGTACCCTCTTGTGATCATTGAATTATTCGGAATCCGTCCGTTCTGGCGAACAACATTTGAATGAGTGACAGCATTTTTGTGCCGACTAGGAACAAGGAACAAGGAACTTTTCTGAATTAATAATTAATTCCAGAATCTAACCTCTTCCGTACATCTTTGCGTTATGGAAAAATCCCTCACCCTCCGTTTTCTCGCTGAACCCACCGACGTCAACTTTGGTGGTAAGGTGCATGGTGGCGCTGTGATGAAGTGGATTGATCAGGCCGGATATGCGAGTGCTGTGAACTGGTGTGGCGGTTATGCCGTGACCGTTTATGTGGGGGGGATTCAGTTTCTCAAACCGATTCACATTGGAAATCTGGTGGAGATCAAAGCGCGAATCATCCACACGGGAACATCGAGCATGCATATTGCAGTGGATGTTTTCAGCAAGAAACCTGAGGCATCGGAATACATTCACAATACACATTGCGTGATCATTTTTGTGGCGCTGGATGAAAGTGGAGAAGCACGCAAAGTGCCGGAGTATGTTCCTATTGGAGATGAAGAAGAACGTTTACAGCAGTATGCACTTCGTCTGGTGGAATTGAGGAAGGACATCACCAGAGAAATGGGTTTGCGCAAAGGATAGAAAACAGCAAGGATGTCAAAAAAATCACTCATCATATTGCGCGGATTACCTGGCAGCGGAAAATCGACCTTGGCAAAACTTCTTGTTGAAGGAAGTAATGCTCCCGTTTTTTCCATCGATGATTTTTTTTATGATGAAAACGGAAACTATTCTTTCGATTTCAAGCGTAACCATGAAGCTTATGCACATTGCGAGAGTCGCACGCGCGAGGCGATGCAGTCTGCTATGGAGAAAATATTCATCGACAATGCATTTACGATAGAGTGGGAGATGGAACCTTATTATAAACTAGCGAAGGAGTTTGAATATGTTGTACACGTAATGACTGTTGAGCATCGCCATGATGGAAAAAACGCGCATAAGATTTCTGATGAACAGATCGAAAGAATGCGCGCGAAGTACAAAATAGTCCTTTGACCTATGTTTAGAAACAAGTTGCGATGAACCTTTTACCGCCTAACTTGTTGTACTCGTAATAACTTCGCACACACAATTTACACATGAAATTTTTTTACTTTTCACTTTTGATTATGGGCGCTATCGCGGTGGTCATGGGGTTTCGCAATAGATCATCCAAACAAAAAGCAGTAAACATTGCAGATACACCGAAGTCATTTTACGATTTGACATATACAGACATCATAGGTCAAACGGTGAAAATGTCTGAATTCAAAGGCAAGTATGTATTGATTGTGAATGTTGCAAGCAAGTGCGGAAACACGCCTCAATACACGGCTCTGGAAAGTTTGTATAAGAAGTACCATGGCCAGTTGGTCATTATCGGTTTTCCTTGCAATCAGTTCTTGGGTCAGGAGTCGGGAACAGAGTCAGAGATTGCAGAATTCTGTGGGAAAAATTATGGGGTTACGTTTCCACTAGCTTCCAAAATAGACGTCAAGGGAAAAGATCAACATCCCGTTTATACATGGCTTACGTCAAAAGAATTGAATGGTGTGGATGATGATAAGGTTGAGTGGAATTTTCACAAAGTATTGGTTTCACCTGAGGGCAAATGGCTAAAAGCCTTTTCTGCTTCCATGGATCCCGGGAATGGTGAAATTGAAAAAGCAATGTCTTTGAAATAGTCATCGCAAAGGATCAAATTATTTTTCTCCTTCCTTCGCTTTCTCCCAATACACGTCCATTTCGGCTAGAGACATTTCACCCATCTTCTTACCATCTTTTTCACTTTCTGTTTCGAGAAATTGAAAACGACGAATAAACTTGCGATTTGTTTTTTCCAAGGCATCTTCCGGATTGATTCCTTTGAATCTTGCGTAGTTGATCAAAGCAAAAATCACATCGCCGAATTCCTCTTCCATCTTATCGCTGTCGGCGTCTGCCTCTGTTTTGAATTCCAACAGTTCCTCGTTGACCTTGTCCCAAACCTGGTGCGCGTGCTCCCAATCAAATCCAACACCACGCACTTTGTCTTGAATGCGCTGAGCTTTTACCATGGATGGCAATGATTTCGGCACACCTTCAAGCACACTTTTTTTACCTTCTTTCAATTTGAGTTTTTCCCAATTGGATTTCACTTCTTCTTCGTTCTGCACTTTCACGTCACCGTAAATATGTGGATGGCGAGAGATGAGTTTATCGCAAATGCCATTGAGTGAGTCAGCGATATCGAATGCGCCTTTTTCGCTGGCAATTTTTGCGTAGAAAACCATGTGAAGTAAAATGTCGCCGATTTCCATTTTGATTTCGTTGAGATTGCCATCTAAAATGGCGTCACCCAATTCGTACACTTCTTCAATAGTAAGATGGCGAAGACTTTCATGCGTTTGCTTCATATCCCATGGACATTCAGCACGCAGTCTGTCCATGATGGTGAGCAATCTTTCAAAGGCGATCTTCTTCTCTTCAACGGTGTTCATGGGGTAAAAGTAGAAGTGGAGGCAGGTAAAGGAGTGCGAAGGTTGTGAGAAGTTTTGAAAAGAGTTTCACGCAGATTTGCGCAGATGAAGTACATTCTTCGGCTTTCATCACGCGCTCCCAAGTTGGCTTTACCACCGTTGATCAGAATTGCTTGTGATTTGCGGGCTATTGTGCTTTTCTTTGTGGGAAATAACACACTTAATGAATAGAATCGGTATGCTTTTTTTGGCAGTATGGTTTATCACCTGCTCATCGCCTGTAACAGTTAAAGCCCAAACAACTTGGACAATCGGAAGTACAATTCTTACAGAGACTGACCTCGTGACAGGCATTACACGTCCTTGGGAAATCCTTTGGGGACCGGATGATTATATCTGGGCAACATGTCGCACTGGACAAGTTCTGCGCATTGATCCATTGACCGGAAATTACACGACCATTCTGAACATCGGAACTACTGTTGCAAACGGTGGAAGCGGCGAGCCCGGCATGCTCGGCATGGCGCTTCATCCGGACTTTGCCACAACACCAAAAGTGTACATTGTTTATTGCTACAATCCGACAACAAACACTGTAAAAGAAAGACTCGTTTCCTACGATTGGGATGGAACAAATCTGGTGAATGAAGTTCAACTCATCAATAACATTCCAGGCAATCAGATTCATGATGGCTCGCGTATCGTAATTTCTCCGGATAACAAGATCATGATGACAACAGGAGATACTGGAACAGGTGGTGCTTTGTCGCAAGATATGGCATCGCTGAATGGAAAAATGTTGCGTATCAATCTCGACGGTTCCATTCCAGATGACAATCCGGATCCAACATCATATGTATGGAGTTTTGGTCATCGAAATGCGCAAGGTCTGTGCTATGGACCGACCGGAATACTCTATCAGAGTGAACACGGTCAGAGCAATAGTGATGAGTTCAATATCATTGAGGCTAGCAGAAATTATGGTTGGCCAACAGTTCAGGGAGCGTGTAACAATGCCACGGAGATTACCTATTGCAACGCTAACAATGTGAAGGAACCACTCATGGAATGGTCGCCATGTGTTGCTGTGAATGGAATCGAATACTACAGCCATCCTGCTATTCCAGAATGGGAAAATTCCATTATCATGGGAGTGATGGGAGGTTTGAATGGAACGAGCAGCAGCAACGATCGCGTTTCAATTTTGCATCTCAGTTCGGATGGATTGACGGTGTCTTCTGAAGACAAATTCTTCACTTCGCTCAATCAGCGTTTCCGTGACATCTGCGTGAATCCGTACACTGGAGCTGTTTACGTGGCATTGAACGGAACGAGCTATCCGGGCACCACACCAAATAAGATCAAGGAGTTCCGCAACATGGCGTTCAATGGAATTGGTGAAGCGAATAAAACTGTAGGACAAAAAATGGAACTTTACCCAAATCCTGCAAACAACAATATCACGTTGGATGTGGCGTCATCACTCGTTGGTGCAATGCTTAATATCTACGACTACCAAGGTAAAATGGTGAAGGAAATTGTGATTCGTACATCGAAGGATTCTATCGACATCACTGATTTACCTTTGGGAAACTATTGGACAATTGCAACATCATCGTTGGGTTCTGTTACCAGAAACTTCGTAAAGGTGAATTGATATCCGATATTGAAATTCAAAGGCGATCTGAGAGGGTCGCCTTTTTCTTTCGTTAAAGTTATTGAGTTATTGCGCGAATGGCAGGCAACAAAAGGAGTGCTTTCGTTCAATAACTTAATGTGATTGTCCACAATGTCCGCCGCTGCGGGTGCACTATTACATCTAAGTCTTATTCGTTAGAATTAATTCAACCCCTTTGGGGTTGCGAACGCCGGGGGGCGCGCATG
The DNA here is from genome assembly GCA_043748015.1 of Flavobacteriales bacterium. Taxonomy (GTDB): domain Bacteria; phylum Bacteroidota; class Bacteroidia; order Flavobacteriales_D; family Sanyastnellaceae; genus JAIBBG01. Next base: position 8,434 of record JAYTOA010000171.1, on the reverse strand, counting down.
ACCACAGGATAAATCCTGTGGTGAAAGAATATCCCCGCGGATTACAACCCCAACGGGGTTGAACAAAGAACATCCACGTCGCAGATTCAGTTTGATGTGTAATTACGGTAGCATTGCGGACAATCACTTAACCTAATAACCTACAACGATTAACCAACTGAATTCTGCATCACTGAGGGTTGTTCAATTAATCCATCCAAGATTTTGCAACCTCCTCCACCACCCTCGAGTCATATCCATTACATTTGTTCGTCTGCCTAAAGCCGACCTGACCTTTACTATATGATTTCAAAGAGAGTCATATGACTAGCTTGTTACACCGACAAATCATTTCAAAGGCATTGCTCATTTGCAGTGTGCTGTTTTTTGTTGTTATCTCTTCGATGACACTCGTTGCCCAGGACATACTGTTATTGACAGAATCTTTTGAAACTGGCGGATCAAGCATCAGCATGAACAATGGCGGTCCCGGATCGAATACAGGAAACAATCAATGGATCGTCAACAATAATTACAGTGGTGCGCCTACTTATCCCAACACAACTACTCAAGACAATACCGTTAGTGGAACCATTGGTTTTGCGCCTACCAGCAACTATCTACACATTCACAATCAACCATCGGGCATAACAAATAACAACTACGATCCGGCGGCAGTTTCTGATCAATTTGCATATACTCAGTTTGGACTTTGCACCTACGGAATGGTGGATGTTCACTTCAGTTTTTTCTGGCTGTGCGAAGGAAATGCCGGCGCTTTCGGATCCATTTATTACAGCACAGATGGCGGACCGTGGACATCCATTGGCTTAGCACAATACATGGGAAGCAGCAATTGGCAATATTCCGATATCACCAATCCTGCATTCAGCAATGTGGGAAGTTTGCGCTTCGGATTTCGTTGGCAGAACAACAATGCAGGACCACCGTTTTCTCAATCATTTTCCATTGACGATATCAATATTGTTGCAACGCTTTCTGTGCAAGATCCTGTAACTATTTCTGTCACTTCCGTTACTCCAAATCCTGTTTGTCAGGGAAGTTTTATCACTATCAGTTACGCACTGAGCGATACACTTTGTGATGGTAATTATCAGATAGAATTGTCTAACAGCTCAGGAAATTTTCCTTCTCCGTTTGGCTCTTGGGTAATACCTATCAACTACCCAACTACATCAGGATCGTTGACCGTTCAGCTTCCTGCCAATGCTCCTGTGGGCGGATGTTATAGGATAAGAATAAGCAGATCATCGCCGGCACCGCAGATCACAGGAATTGCATCAGCCTGTTTCGAGATAATTGAATGTCCGAATGTGATCGTCACACTTCCTCCTGTAATCGCTTCTGATCCATTTCCTGTTTGTTCGGGAAGTGCGATTGATGTTCCATTTACTTCAACAGGAATTTATCTCGGATCAAATACCTACATCTGTCAACTTTCAGGTCCGGATGGTGTGTTTGCCGCCAGTCCGCCTGTAGTAGGAACATACACAAACAACGGAACATATGATCCGGCGCTTGGACAATTACCGGGAAATGTTTCAGGACTTGTGCCAACCGTTACAGTTCCCGGATGCAATTATTATCTGCGTGTGATATCCACAAATCCAAGTGCCATCGGAACACCGTGGGGACCGTTTTGCATTCAGCTTTGTGATATCCAAACCAACAACACACAGGACATCAGTTTTTGTGTTTACAGTTGCGCAACAGATGCCAACGGGGAGAATGAGAACATCAACATCACGATCAATTCTTATGGCAACACTGCCACTTATTTACCCGGAAATGTTTTCACTACGCAATTGATAAGTTCGCAGACTTTTGCTCAGATAGGTGCCAATGGAATACTAGGTTCTGTTGTCGCAACAAGCAGTACACAATTGTCAATTCACATACCATGTTTGGATAGCCTTGCGTTTTATGGCATTCCACTCGGCATGAATTATCTGCGAATTGTTGCTACAAATTCTTCAACGCCTGATAACATGTTGGGCACATTGATACGAGTCACCATCGGTGCTTATGCATCGCAACCACAAATTATTACATCATACGATTATCCATCCGGAATTCCGAACGATGTTTTTTGTGTTGGAGAAACTGCGATGCTATTGTTCAATCCTTACAGTTTTGCAGATAATTCAACCTATCGATGGCGAAGCAATGGTATCAATGGTGGTCAACCTTTCGTTTCACCTTCCGGTGCAAATTCCAATTCGCTATTTGTGAATCTCGGCGCTGCAGGAATACTCACATTTGCAATTGAACAAACCAATTACGGTTGTGTCTCTGCATGGTCGCCGAATGACACCATCACCGTGCTTGGAGATCCTGTCGTCAATATCACCGGACCTGTGAATGTTTGTCTTGACCAAGTCAATTTGTATCAAGTGAATTTTACCCCTGATACTTATTATTCTTGGACAACAAATGCGCCGGCTCCTTCCATTGCCTATCAAGACACTTCTAATAACGTGATGAACATCGGATTTTCTGAATTGGGAAATTATACACTTTATGTGAACGTATTAAATCATTGCGGATCGGGAAGTGACAATCACCTAGTACACGTGCTGCCTCCTCCAAATATTGCTGCTGGTCCCGATACCTTGATATGCATTGGTGAATCAACGCAATTGTCAACTCCCACAGGAGCGGGCTATTCATATGCCTGGTCCAATGGAACAAGTAATCTCGGAACAACGAATAGCATCAATGTGACGCCTTCGCAATCCACCTATTATTATGCGTCCGTAACATCGCTTATTGGAGGCTGTATTGCCCTCGATACCGCCTATGTCGAAATTCAATTTCCCGATCCGCCATTCGTTTATGTCGATAGTATTTGTGAGGGAGGAAATCCGATAACGCTTAACGCTGATAGCGTTGGAACATACACCTGGAGCACTGGCAGTACGATGTCTTTCATCAATATCAATAGTGTCGGAATTTATGATTTGAGTATTGACATTCCCGGACATCTTTGCCCGCGATTGGTGCAATATGATGTAGGTCTAACACAGCCGGGCCCTCCAACTATTTATATCGACAGCATTTGCCCGGGTGGGCAAAATCGCATCAATTTGATGGCAGATAGTATCGGCACTTATTTGTGGGGAGATGGAAGCACTCAATCATCGTTGCTGATTACTGAAATTGGAACTTACAATCTGAGTATCCTTCAACCCAATGCATTTTGTCCGAGACTGGTGCAGTTCGATGTAGTTCCAATCTTGCCGCCGCCACCCACTATGCAATACGACAGTGTATGTCCGGGTGGTCCTGGTGGAATAATTTTACAAGCAGGCATTCCAGGAATCTATGAGTGGAGCAATGCTGCAACTTCGTCTTACATCAACGTTACTGACGTTGGGATTTACTCAGTGAACATTTATGTTTTCAATCAGCGCTGTCCACTGTCGATTGAATTTATCATCACACCCGACACATGCATTATTGACACTTCGATATATGTTTATGAAGAACTTTTTCACTACGTCCCAAATACTTTCACACCAGATGCAGATGGCGTGAATGATGTGTTCGGACCTGTGTTTTCAAACAATGACATTGTGCGCGATTACAACTTCACCATTTTCGATCGATGGGGTTCGCCGGTTTTCATTTCCACAGATCCCAAAGAAAGATGGACAGGTAGCATGCTGGGTGGAGACTATTACGTAGCAGATGGCGCATATGTCTGGCTGCTGAAATTCCGAAACAAGCACGATGTGGATCCACATGGTATCAATGGTCATGTAATTGTTTTCAGATAGTCCTTCAATTTCTCGTGTAAAATTTCATCGCTCATTTTAAACATTCGTGCAAAGCAGAATTACTTGATTACATCTTGTGCATAGCAACTTCATCGCAATTCAATCACTTATTTTAGCCCAATGAATTTGCGTCAACATATCCCAAATATGCTCACTATTGCCAATCTGATTTGCGGATCGATTGCAGTAATTTTTGTCTCGCAATTCTTCGATGAAACTGCCACAATATTTCTCGTTTTTCTCGCTGCATTTTTTGATTTGCTGGATGGTGCAGTTGCTCGTGCATTGAAGGTTTCCGGTGAAATGGGCAAGCAGCTCGACTCACTTGCTGACGTGGTTTCCTTTGGTTTGCTTCCCACAGTAGTGATTTATAAAATGCTGGAGATTGCACTTCCGGGCAACCTAATTTATTTGAAATACCTGGCGTTTTTAAATGTTGCATGCGCAGCAATCCGACTCGCGAAATTCAATATCTCCACAGATCAAACACACGACTTCATTGGGATGCCTTCACCCGCGAATGGCATATTTTGGGCTTCAGTACTGGCGATATATACATGGTCAAATTTGTTAGCCGGTGTTGGTTTCGAGCATCATCCACAACCATCGTTGATATTCACTTTGACAATGTTGTTCGTCACATCACTTCTTATGGTATCGAAAGTGCGCATGTTTTCATTCAAGCTAAAACCCGGTGGTTATCGCACCAACACCCTACCTTACTTATTCTTTGGCGTCATCATCATCATTGCAACCATCAGTTTGTTTGCATGGAAAAATCTTCTAATGGCCGTTCCAATGTGCATTGTAGCTTACATGTTATTCTCGCTTGTTTATCACACACTTCGCAGGCCAGTTTAGTATAGAAACCCGCGCCAACCTAGGCCATACAAGGCGCTTGATATGACGACACCCTTACGGGATTTTCATGTTCGTCTAACACTTCTAACTCAATTCGTACCTTTACCGAACTAATAAAAATCAAATTACATGTCATTTACACTCGCACCCTTATCATATGCATTCAGCGCACTCGAGCCGCATATCGATGCACGCACCATGGAAATTCACCACGATAAGCACCACGCTGGTTATACCAACAATCTCAATGCAGCCATTGCCGGAACGGATTTAGAAAACCTAAGCATAGAAGAAATTCTTGTAAAGGGATTCGAGAAAACTGCAGTACGCAACAACGGCGGCGGATTTTACAATCACAATCTTTACTGGGAAGTAATGACACCAGGCGGTGCAAGTACACCATCAGGAGAATTAGCTGCGGCAATTGATACAGCATTCGGTTCACTCGATAAATTCAAGGAAGAATTTTCAAAAGCAGGAGCTACACGTTTCGGCTCAGGTTGGGCATGGCTATGCGTTCACAAAGACGGCAAAGTGGAAATTTGTTCTTCAGCGAATCAAGACAATCCATTAATGCCCGGCATCGGTTGTGGCGGTTTCCCCATCCTGGGAATGGACGTTTGGGAACATGCGTACTACTTGCACTACCAAAACAGAAGACCGGATTACATCACTGCATTTTTCAATGTGATCAACTGGGATATCGTTGGGAAGAAATACGCGGCGAATAAATAAAATTTCGTTTTCAAAAGCTAAGGCCGTCTCTTTGGGATGGCCTTTGTTTTTTGGTTATTAGTTATTGGGTTATTAAGTTATAGCCTGAACACAGGGTTCGATGCTCAACTTAAGTATTACACTAAACGTCTAGGAGATGCGCTTCACACAATAACTTAATAACCCAATAACCAATAGCTACTCCCAGGAACTCTGAACTATGAACGATTCCCGTTGTTACTTTGCACCAATGAACGATAGAAAGAAATACTGCAACAATCTTTTCGAATACAGTCGCTTCAAAACCCGTGAAGTAAAAATCGGCGATGTCATCTTTGGAGGTGATCAGCCCATTCGTTTGCAAAGCATGACGACAACAGACACGATGAATACTGAGGCAACAGTTGCACAAAGTATTCGCATGATCGAAGCAGGTTGTGAACTCGTGCGCATTACAGCACCGAGTAAAAGTGAAGCAGAAAATCTCGCACCTATCAAAAACGCATTGCGCGAAAAAGGATATTCAACACCGATAGTTGCAGACATTCACTTCACACCGAATGCTGCAGAAATTGCCGCAGGCATTGTAGAAAAAGTGCGCGTGAATCCGGGCAACTACGCAGACAAGAAAAAGTTTGAAGAAATCACTTACACTGATGAATCATACAACGCAGAACTCGAGAGAATTCGCAAGAGATTTACGCCACTCGTATTGTTGTGCAAAGAGCATGGCACTGCGATGCGCATCGGAACCAATCACGGTTCACTGAGTGATCGAATACTCTCGCGATATGGTGATACGCCACTTGGAATGGTGGAAAGCGCGATGGAATTCATCCGTATTTGTCGTGATTATGACTTCCACGAAATCGTCATCTCGATGAAAGCGAGCAACACACTCGTGATGGTGCAGGCGTATCGATTGCTCGTCAACCACATGATGGAAGCAGGCATGAATTACCCGTTACACCTTGGCGTAACAGAAGCCGGTGATGGAGAAGACGGAAGAATAAAAAGTGCGGTTGGAATTGGAACATTGCTAGAAGATGGACTTGGTGATACCATTCGCGTATCACTAACGGAAGAACCGGAAGCAGAAATTCCTGTTGCGCGCATGCTTGCGGAGCGATATATGAATCGCAATGCAAGTGAAAAAATAGAGGCCTTTCCTATAGCGATTGATCCATTCGATCACACAAGAAGACATACACACACAGTTCAAAATATCGGAGGAAAAAATGTGCCGCGCGTCATTGCTGATTATTCTCAACGCGCTGAAATCACCGCCGCTAGCCTCTTTGCGGTGGGATGCAATTATTCCGTTCCATTAGACAAATGGAATCTAACAGACCTTGCTTGCGACTATATCTATTGCGGAAAAAACAATATTGACTTTGAAATTCCCGGAACTCTCAGTCTCATTTTCGATTACGAAACATGGAAATCAAACGCAGCGAAAGAACGCGCATTTCCAATGGTTAGCATCAATGAATACAAAAACGAAATTGTTTCACCGTTGATTTTCGTACGAGCTACCATTCATGATCTCAACGAAACATTCATTGCCCAAATAAAAAAAGATGAACGCATTGTTCTCTTGCTTCTCACCGACAATGCACATGGAATGGCTGAACAACGCGCGGCTTATTTCAAACTGATGAATGCATCCTGTGAAGTGCCTGTGATACACACGCGCAGTTATTCATCCTTGAATGAAGATCAGTTTATGCTTTACAGCGCAACAGATCTTGGAGCATTGCTCATCGACGGATTGGGAGACGGTATCATGATCACTGCACCCGAAATACCGATGCAGCGTGTCAATGCAACCGCCTTTGGAATACTACAGGCAACACGCACTCGTATTTCAAAAACAGAATATATTTCATGTCCAAGTTGTGGACGCACATTATTTGATCTTCAGGAAACGACAGCAAAAATTCGTGCAAAGACATCGCACCTCAAAGGTGTAAAAATTGGCATCATGGGCTGCATCGTTAATGGTCCGGGTGAGATGGCCGATGCAGACTACGGCTATGTGGGCACTGGTCCGGGAAAGATCACACTTTACAAAGAAAAAAACGTGGTGAAGAAAAACGTGGCGGAGGAGTTTGCGGTAGACGAACTCATTCAACTTATCAAAGATGGCGGTGATTGGGTGGAAGGCAATTATTAATTATTAATTAATAATTAATAATTATCAGTTATGGCATATTGAGTGAAATTTATGCTGTTGAAGGTGTGTAGCTTTAGGTTGCGGAGCCAAGGTTCTTGCAAACTAACATGAGGGAAAACATCATCAAGACTAAATCTTTTGACTTTGCTATTCGGTCAGTAAGACTTCACAAATTTCTAAGTGAACGGAAGAAAGAATTTGTGATGTCGAAGCAATTGCTTCGCTGTGCTACCTGTGTTGGCGCGATGGTGAGAGAAGCGCACTATGCAGAATCCACAAAAGACTTTCAACACAAATTGGCCATTGCGCTGAAAGAATCCAATGAAAGTTTGTATTGGTTGGAACTGCTAAATGCGACCGAATATATTTCAGCAAGAGAGTTTGACAGCCTGCATTCAGATGCGACAGAAATCTTGAAAATTTTGACGAGCATTTTGAAAACGAGCAAGAAGCAGGAGCCATAACTATTAATTAATAATTACTAATTAATAATTACCTCTTCGCCGCCTCCAACTGCGCACTTATTAATGCAAGCGTTGCTTCGTACCTCACTTGTCGTTGTTTTAACATCTCGATTTCTGCTTGCATTTCATCGCGTTTGCTTTGATGGTATTCCGGGGCGCGGGATTTCAACGAAGCCAGACGTAGTGTCAACGCTTCGAATCTTGCGGACAATTCCATTTTCAAATTTGCATCCGCTATCTGTGCCATTTCAGATTGTAAGTTGGGTAAAAGGGATTCGATTTCTGCAATTTCCTTTTCAACGCTGTTTGCTGTGTGGCTGAACTTTGCGAATTGTCTTTCACGTCGATCCAACTTCACAAACTCGGAGTGCTTCTCAATTTTCACTCTCAATAGATCCTTCTCAATACTTCTTTCAAGTGAAAATGGCTTTTTGATTCTT
>JAYTOA010000170.1:0-2678 GCA_043748015.1 Flavobacteriales bacterium | reverse complement strand
TAAAAGAATATTGAATCCAATGCGCGACAAGTAAATTGCGATTGCGAAGTTTGACAATACACAAGTGACTAATTTTACATCGTATTACAAGAATGGAATCCCCTCCACAAAAAAACAACCCACTTCACGGTTTGACATTGGAAACGATCGTTACGCAGCTTGCCAATTCCTACAGCTGGGAAGAATTGGCAGAAGCCGTACCGGTGCATTGTTTCAAGGTGAATCCAAGCATTCCATCAACATTAAAGTTTTTAAGAAAGACACCATGGGCACGAGCGAAGGTGGAGAGTTTCTATTTGTATGCGAAGCGAAAGAACAGGTTGCAATAATTCCCTGTAACTTTTTTTGATCCGCACTCGACATCCGAAAACGAGCGCAACAACTTTTACCCTTAAGTAATGTTATATCAATTATGAGAAACGAAGAATCACTGATGGCCATGCGCCCGGATTTGTCGCACCTGTTTTCTGCAGAAGCCGGAACGATTGAATCATTTCAAAATGGATGTCTGCGCCCCATTCTCAAAATGCAACACGATCTGTTGATTGCCGTTGCGAAAGAACTTCCACAACTCACTTTATTGATATCACGCTCCAATAATGTGGAAGATAGCAAGAAGAAAACCATCGGTTTTTTCAAGCAACAGAACCAGATAAAATACCTCATCATTGGATTGGTGGCGGGTCATTTCACATTGAACGAATGGAAAACATATTCAGTCAACAGCAATGAATTCAACAAACGCATCATCAATATGAGCGGTGAGCGCGTTGGAGAATCGCTTTTCGATGCAAGTCTGCATTCGTAATCATTGCATTCACACTTTGGAGAATTTGTAAAAACTCCATATGTATGTTCTTTCCTGCCAGTGGTTGATATTCACTTTCAACACCCAATCCGGATAAGCACAATAGATCATTTCACTTTTGTAGCCATCCACATTCAGTGTGAAAGGAAATCTCGTATTGAGGAACAAGAAATGATCAGGTTGTTTCTGAGATACAAAATCTCGAATGGAAATGGTATCCGAAAAAGCATACGGCGTGATATGCATCGGGCGATAATAATTTGCCTCCAACCCCGACAGTTTGTAAACGTCATCCTGAATGCTTAACACTTCAGTTGTTTGTTCCGGTTGATAATGGTATAAAAATTCAAGGTAAGGTATTGCCACATCAGCAGGCGCAATTGTGCGATATATACCCACGGGCAAAATAATGATGATTGAAATCACCACTATCGCCTTATGCATTTTCAGGTACCATTTCCTTTCCAATAAATCCTGAATTCCCAATGAAGCGATGTAAATAAAAATGAAACATACCGGAAAAAGGAAACGCATTTCCTTATGGCCTACCAGCATATGCCCGAGCAAGAAAGGAATGATGGTCCAGACAAGCGCATTGCGAAGATTTTTATACACACCAACGAAGAAAGCGAGCAACAAGAATATGCTGATCGGAGGGATGGCTTTAACAAAGAATTGAGTGAAATAATACCACCATGGAAAAACTCCCCAACCGGCGGCTTTGCCTAAAACAAGGTTCGCATGAAAATAATTCAACGGAGTGAGTAGCCAATGTCCATAATACCATCGGTCAATAAGAATGCAAATTGCCGTGCCAACCGCAATAGACATTGACAACAACAGGAATTGCTTCAAGCTTATTTTTCGGATTAAAATGAGCCAAAGAACAAATCCTGCGACGGCAAAACAAATTTGAAAGCGAACAAAAAAAGCGAAACCGAATAGCAATCCGGCAATCACAATCGACTTGACGGACAGGATTGAAGACTTCAGAAAAAAGAAAATACCAGCAAGCAACAAAATCGCGGATAGATTTTCAGAGGAAAAACGCACGTTGATGTATGGAATCCACCAAAGAAAAAATGACATAAAAATGAAGAGTCGAATCGAACGTTGATTGCTCAAATCGCGAATAAGAAGTGAAAGCATTTTGCACGTGACGAACCATGAAACAATTCCAATAAATATTCTTAAAAGCAAGGTAATCGTAAATGGATTAGTTAACGTTATAAAGCTGCACACTTTCATAAAGGCGAAAGCAATCGCAGGTTGAATCGCCGGTCTTATTTGTTCATGAAATTCCCACGGCATTTGATCTGCAGAAGTTCCTCCCATTTTGAGATTTGCAAACTCAAGAATCTGATAATGCTCATCGTAATGGTGCGTTCCGTTGGAAAACCATGCACATACCAGTAAAATCGACAATCCCCACAAAAATTTGTTGCGATGTGGAGAGAACAATATTTCCTTCATTTGACGTGCATTATGAAACGGTGACAAATTACGCTTGTAATATCGATCGAAATTCATCGGGAGAAAGAGATTTGACAGAGGAAAACATCCCCATCAGAACTAAATTTCCAAAGACATTGAAAGCGCAATTCTGCAATTGCTTGAGTATACCACATCAAATAATGAACAATTCGCACACACAATGCCACTTAGGATATAAAAGTGATTATCTTCGCGGCCCGATGCATGTTTTACAATAAAATCGGCGCGTATTAACAGCAAAAAAAATTACCCTTGAGTAAATCGACAGAGACATACAGTAAAAAAGAGCGCGAGAAGAAGAAGAATCAAAAGCGCAACGAGAAAGCACAACGCAAAGAAGAGCGCAAGCACGATTCAAGAGATGGTCAAGATCTCA
>JAYTOA010000169.1:0-82522 GCA_043748015.1 Flavobacteriales bacterium | reverse complement strand
CAAACGATCCACGTAAGTGACAATGAGAATCCAATATTTACATTTTTACCACCATCGGTAACGGTGAATTGCGCAGACGCATTTGATTTGGATCTTGCATTAGTTGCTGATCAATGTTCGTTGGTTGAACTTGCCTGGACCGATGTTCCGCTCGGTGACTGTGCCGGTAGTTTTTTGCGATTGTGGCGTGCATACGATGGATGCGGAAACCAGGCGCTTGAGTCAACTGAAGTTACGTTAATTGATAATACTCCTCCTTACATGACTTCTTTCCCCGAGGATGTCACAGTAAGTTGTGGAGAGATTCCGGCAACTGACATTGATGCAATTCAATTTGCTGACAATTGCAGTTCGGTTACAGCAGCTTTCAGCGAAACAAATGAGGAAGGCGACTGCATAAATAGCTACACAATTCATCGCACGTGGACGCTCACAGATGGTTGTGGAAATTCAGCATCATACACATGGAATATTCATGTGATTGATGATGTTGTTCCGGTTTTGAGTGGAATTCCGGAAGATATTTCCATCAATTGTGGTGATCCTGTGAGTGAAGCAGTAGTAATTGCTTTGGACAATTGCGACGACGAAGTAGGTGTTTCTCTTGAGGCAACTACAGCACCTGCGGAATGCGGATATCTATTTATCAGAACATGGACAGCTACTGATGCGTGCGGCAATGTTGCATCGATGTCGCAAACCATCACAGTCAATGATCAAGAGTCACCAACATTCACATTCGTTCCCGATGATGTGGCTATCACCTGCGGTGAAGGAATTTCACTAGGCGATTTAGACCTTGCATTGGCTGAAGACGATTGTTCAACTGTTGCAGTAACATTTGTCGATACTCCTATAGGAGATACTGGAACATGTGGTGATGGTTTGCTTCGCACATTCACTGCAACAGATGGTTGTGGCAATACAGCAACCGCAACACAGATAATTAATTTCAGCGATACCGAAGCACCGGTGTTCACATTCGTTCCCGGTCCGGTTGTATTAACCTGCGATGGCGGTGAGGGAAATCCACTTGACCAACCTATAGCTGAAGACAATTGTTCGGAAGTTACCATTACATTTATTGATGAGGTTGGAACTACAGGTTGTACCGGAGGATTTATTCGTCACTGGACTGCAACGGATGATTGTGGCAACAGTGCAACTGTTGATCAGGAGATCAGCATCACAGATACTGAACCTCCTGTCATCACATCGTTTCCGGTTGATATGACTGTGAGTTGTTCTGATGTCCCATCGATAGAATCAGCCAACGTAACATTTTCTGACGATTGCGGAAATGTGACAACGCTATTTGAAGAGACCACTGACCAAGGAGTTTGTCCGAACAGTTACAATTTGAATCGCAAATGGACTTTTACCGATGCATGCGGAAATTCAGTGGATTCAACATGGACAATTTATGTGGTGGATGAAGAACTGCCAGAAGTTTTTGGTGTTCCCGCTGACACAACTGTCAATTGTGGTGACCCAATAGAAGCAGCAGTGATTACCGCAATTGATAATTGTTCATCGCCTGAGAATATCAATGTTTCACTTCATGCAAAAACAGAAGAGTTACCTTGCGGATACATCTTTGTTCGCGTTTGGACAGTTACGGATGAATGCGGCAATGCAAAGGAGATGACGCAGGAAATCACAGTCCTTGACGATCAGGCGCCGTATTTCACCTTTGTGCCGGCTGATATTACAGCTATGTGTGGCGACATAATTGAATTGTTAGATCCTGTGGCAATGGACGATTGCTCGAGCCTTGTTGTTACAACTGAAATTGGAATGGTTGGTGACTGCGCAGGAAGTTATATGCGCATGTTCACAGCCACCGACGGATGCGGAAATACGGCTACAGCGATGCAGACAATAACATTGGTGGATACAGCTGCACCAGTGGCGCAGTTCAATCCGGAGACTATGACGGTGAACTGTGATAATATTCCGGTCATCAATGCTGATAATGTTATGTTCACGGATAATTGCTCTGAAGTAACAGTGACCCTGCAATCTGATCTGTTGGCATCAACATGTCCCGGCACTTACGATATAATTTACACCTGGATTGGACAAGACGAATGTGGCAACCGAACATTCATTGATATGATGATGCACGTTGTGGATAATCAGGCACCGGTTTTCACAGAAACTCCGGCAAACGTGACATTGAATTGTGGTGATGATGTTCCTTCTGCGATGAATGCAACGGCAATTGACAATTGTGGTGTTGTGACAATCGAAACTACTGATGAGTTTCTTGGTGGAAGTTGTGGCTACCAGATTTTGAGAACTTATATCGCATCGGATGATTGCGGCAATTCTTCAATGCACGTGCAAGAGATCACCTTTGAAGATCATGACGCTCCTGTTTTTGTTAGTGTTCTTGAAGACATGAATATTTCTTGCACAGATGAAATTCCGGAAATGATCATGCCAATTGCTGAGGACGAGTGTTCAGGGGCGACAGAAGTTTCAGTGAATATTTTGATCACCACTGGTTCTTGTCCATCGAATTATACCATCGAAAGAATTTTCACAGCTTCGGATTTTTGCGGTAATGAAAGCAACTACACACAGACGATCACTGTATCTGATACACAAGCACCGGAGTTTCTTGATTTCTTCCTGAACATCACGTTATCGTGCGTTGAATCAAACGGAGTGTTTGTTTCTGCATTCGACAATTGTGGAAGTGTATCGGTTATATACGCTGATGAATTCTTTGAAGATGAATGCGCCGGTGGTTTGATACGAACCTACATGGCAACGGATGCTTGTGGAAATTCATCGGAAGCCATTCAGATTATTGATATGGAAGACAACGAGATTCCTCAATTCAATCAAAGCACATTGCCACCAGCAGCTGTTACAATGACATGCTCGGAAATTCCTACACCGGACAGTTATGCAATAGAGTTCACGGATGACTGTTCCAACGTCACGATTTCATTAAGTGAAGAAATTACATTGGGAAGTTGTGCTAACTCATATTCACTTCTACGTACTTGGACAATCAGTGATGGTTGTGGGAATAGCAATTTTGCTTCTTCTCTGATAACAGTAGAAGACAATACTGCACCAGTATTATTTGGTGTGCCGTTAGACATGACGATTGATTGCCTAGACGCCATTCCGCCGGCACCGGTATTTGCACTTGATGATTGTTCTTCTCTTCCTGAAATTACACTCACTGCAACGACTGAAGCAATAGGATGCACTACTTATTTCACACGCAGATGGACCGCTATTGATGAATGCGGCAATGTTTCTCAGGAAGTGCAGGTTATCACAATCTCAGATTTGCATGCACCGGTTTTGAGCGAATACCCTGCCGACATGGAATTGGATTGTACTGATGAAGCACCGGTAGCTCCGATTATTACGGTGAGTGATAATTGCGACAATGACGTCGTTGTTGTCTTTACAGAATTAGTTGGTGGAGGTTCGCCAGATTGCCCAACAATTACCCGCACGTGGTGCGCAACAGATTGCACCGGCAATGAGGAATGTCATGAGCAGACAATCACCTTCGTGACACCTGAAGCTATGGCTACAAACAACGCTTCGCTTTATGCGTGGCAAGCATCAGCTTCTGATGTGAATATCCGTACAAGAGCCAACAGCAATTCGAGATGGAACATTGAAGTTTTTGATATTACCGGAAGACATGTAGAAACCATTTATTCGGGTGATATGAAAATGGATGAAGAGCGCCAGTTCGTGCTCGACATTACTCACTTGAAAGACGCAGTTTATTTAATCAGATTTACGAATGGTGAAGAAAGACTCACAAAGAGTTTGGCAATCATCAGATAGTAATTGATCTTGATCTTTGAAAGGGCGACGATTTGTCGCCCTTTTTATTTACTAAATTTTCAAACGACTGAATTTGAGAATGCCTCACGTATTGCACATAGTATTCCCAATGCGGGATTAACTTGCGCCCACATGGAGCACATCACGAAATTTATCGATGTCATCGTTCCCCTGGCGTTGCCGGGTACGTTGACATATCGTGTTCCGAAAGTGATGAATGATGATGTCAAGGTGGGTCAACGCGTGGTTGTTCCGCTCGGTAAAAGCAAATTACTCACAGGCATTATCCGTACTATTCACGAAAGAGCTCCAAGAGAATATTCGGCAAAGTACCTCGAAAGCATATTGGATGAATTTCCAATGATTCATGAAAAGCAATTGCTCTTGTGGGAATGGATTTCAAATTATTACAGCTGCACTTTGGGAGAGGTGATGAACGCTGCAGTTCCTTCCGGACTCAAGCTTTCGAGCGAAACCAAGTTCGCACTGAACCTCGATTTTGAAGAAGAAGAATGGACGGATAAAGAATTTATCATCATTCAATCGATGAAGGCTCGGGGAAGAATGACTTTGAATGATGTAAGCGATGTGCTTGAGTTGAAAAATGTGATGCCAATTCTAAAAGGGTTGATTGAAAAAGGTGTCATCAATAGTGAAGAAGAGATTAAGGAAAAATTCAAACCGAAGGTTGTAGAAATATTGAAGTTGGGTGCTGCCGCTGATAGCGAAGAAAAATTGCAACAGGTTTTTGCTGAGCTTGAAAAAAGAAAGGCGCAAAAACAAAGTGATGCACTGCTGGTTTTTTTGCGAATGTCGGACTGGGATAGTGGAAAAAATTCTTCGCTTGAAAGATTGAAATTGCAGAAGGAGCAAGTTTCATCGTCGACCGTTACGGCGATGATTGAGAAGCAAATATTTGAACTACACACCAAGGAAATTGGAAGATTGCCTCAACATTTATTGGCGTCAGACAAGCCAAAACCTTTGTCTGTGGCTCAGAGTGAGGCGTATAGTAGTATTGTTGAAGTTTGGAAGGAGAAAGATGTTTGTTTGTTGCATGGAGTTACTTCAAGTGGTAAAACGGAAATTTATTCTTCTCTTATCGAGAAGACACTTGCAGAAAAGAAGCAGGTACTTTTTCTACTTCCTGAAATTGCTTTGACAACGCAGATTATTCATCGTTTGCGTAAATTTTTCGGAAAGCGCGTTGGTGTTTATCACAGTGGTTACAGCGACAATGAACGCACTGAGGTTTGGAACAAAGTGTTGAGCAATATTCCGGGAGAGTGTGATATTATTTTGGGTGCGCGCAGCTCATTGTTTCTTCCGTTTACAAGGTTGGGATTAGTGATAGTGGATGAAGAACACGAGCATAGTTTCAAGCAACATGATCCGGCGCCGCGTTATCATGCGCGGGATACAGCGCTGTGGCTTTCAAAACAGTTCGATGCAAAAGTTCTACTGGGCAGCGCGACGCCTGCCATCGAATCTTATTTCAATGCAACACACAATAGGTATGGATTGGTGACATTGAGCGAACGTTTTGGTGGTATTGCATTGCCGGAAGTTGTGCTTTGTGATTTACGAAAGGAGATCAAAGCGAAGACCATGAAAAACAACTTCAGTTCACAATTGCTGGAAGAAGTTCGCTCTGCTGTTGCAGCAGGAGAGCAAGTAATACTGTTTCAAAATCGCAGAGGCTATACTCCGTTGTGGGAATGTGAATCATGTGGATGGGTGCCTTCATGTACGCGATGCGATGTAAGTCTTACGTATCACAAACAATCAGTTTTATTGAAGTGCCACTATTGCGGCTATGGGATTCCTCCTGTGCCTGCGTGTCATGTGTGTGGAAGTGTCGACATGAAGATGTTGGGATTTGGCACGGAGAAAATTGAGGAAGATCTCGCATCGTTTATTCCTGAGGCGAGTATTCAGCGAATGGATTTTGACACCACCAGAAGTAAGTCGAGTTATCAGAAAATCATCAGTGATTTTGAAAATGGTCACACCAATGTTTTGGTGGGAACGCAAATGGTTACAAAGGGACTCGACTTCGACAATGTTTCTCTTGTAGGAATTTTGAATGCCGACAAAATGATGAACTATCCCGACTTCAGATCTATCGAACGTAGTTTTCAAATTATGATGCAGGTGGCAGGTAGAGCAGGAAGAAAGATTAAGCGTGGACGTGTTCTGGTGCAGACATACAATCCCGAGCATTGGCTTTTGGACTTGGTGATCAAAGGAGACTATAAAGAATTCTATGAGAGGGAAATCAAAGAGCGATATCAATTTGCATATCCGCCATTCATGCGATTGATGCGCATCACATTGAAGCACAAAGAAGATGATGTGGCGAATAGGGCAGCAGTGATGATTGGCAAATTATTGCAGCCTCAACTCAACGATCATTTGTTAGGTCCGGAAAAACCATACATCCCGCGCATCAATAATTACTACTTGCAGCAATTTTTGATTCGACTTGATAAAAAGGCAGAGAGTGCAGAACTAAAACATCGCATCATTGATCAGATCAAGCAAGCATTGCGTCAACCTGAATTCAAACAGGTGCGGTTGAGTGTGGATGTCGATCCTGTCTAGCTCTCGTTAAGCAGCGAAGTTTTGGACAAAAAAGAAGGCCATCATTTTCGATGACCTTCCGGAGAATTATTTTTTAGGTTCTTTCTTGTCCATATGCTCATGTTGTTCCTTTCCCTCTTTCTTATCCATGTGCTCTTTGTCGTCATCGCCTTTGTCGCCGTGCTCTTCTTTAACTTCTTTAATAAAGTTTCCTTTAGCGTCAAATATCAAGTCCATTTCTTTCACTTCAGCTTCGTATGTTACTACTTTATGTGCATCAGTAATTTTGGCGCACTCCTTAATCTTAAGCTCTTTATAATGTGTGGCGATATAATCTTTGGCAGCTTGAGGTAATTGAGCAACATCCATTTCAACTTCTGTTTCCATTATGTTTCCTTTGGAATCTATCAGGAGAGAAGTTTCGCCTTCTTTAGCGTCAAACTCCACTTCGTAGTTATCTCCTTCTTTTTCCCACTTCTCGGCCTTAACATCTGGATGTTTTGCAGCAAATGATTTAGCAACAGGAGCAGGTACTTGATCAGCTTTGATTTTCTGTGCGAACAGACAATTCGTTGTGAATGTCAGCGCAACTATGGCAATGAGTGTTTTCATGTTTTTGATATTTTTTATAATGTGATACAAATGCAAGCAATGAATTAGAATAAAATTAGAATTTTAGAATAAGTCTTTAAAATTTTACCATGAAGGTATGTAGTTGATTTTCGAATTCATATTGCACCTGCCAGAGATTGATGGTGGCAATCTTCCGGATGATGGCAAGACCCAGGCCAGTGCCTTGTGTGGAGTTGGTGTTTTTTGAAAAACGGCGAAACAAATTGTCTGTTTGTAATGCTTCCGGGCTACCGGAGTTGGCGATAGAGAGCGTCATGCCGGATGTCTTGATATAAATGGCGCCATCGCGTTTGTTGTGTTTAATCGCGTTCAGCAGAAGGTTATTCATGAGTATTTCCATGAGCACCTTGTTGCCTTTCACTTCAATCTTTTCCTTGAGATCAACTTCTATCCTGAGGTTTTTTTCTTCTGCCTGTTCTGTGAAATATGGAATTACTTCATGCAGCATATTGTTAATGTCGAGCGATTCCGAATCGAAGTTTTTTCCGTTTTCTATTTTTGAAAGCAGCAGCAGGTTTTTGTTGATGCGTGTAAGTCTTGATGAGGCGTCGTACAGGCGCTGAATAATGGCGGCCTGCGCATCGGTGATGGAAGGATCTTGCAACAAGAGGTCAAGTTTCGACTGAAAGATTGCAAGTGGTGTTTGTAATTCATGAGATGCATTTTCAGTGAATTCTTTTTCACGTTGATAAGCCTGAAGATTTTGCGTGATCAATTTTTCCAATGAAGTATTCAATTGTTGAAACTCTTTTGTGCTTGTTGAACTGAAAGCCGGGAGCGTATTTTTTTCAAGATTGAAGACTTCAATAACATTCAATGTTTCGTAGAACGGTTTCCACAGCTTTCCCGAAATGATGCGGGAAACAATGATCAATACAAAAATGAGTATGGCGACAACGATCAAATAGAGTACGAGTGTTGTTTCAATAATGTCGTCTGTATCCAGCGTGTTGCGCCTCACCCTTATAATGTGTGGTTTTCCATCAATCTCTACTTTAGAATAAATCACACGGAAAAGTTCGTCTTCGTTTTCGTTGGTATTGTGAAAAGTCTCATTGATCAGCACATCCAACGGCGCATCAATGGAGTCGTTGAGAATATTGAAGTCGAGAGAAAATCGATTCCAATTGGTTATATCGGATTCTTTAAGATCAGCCAATTCAAAGTTGAGAAAATCAGATTGACGTTGCATGATCTCTTCTTCGATGTCTTCCAGGTATACGGTTTTCATCACCATAAAAAACAACGGTGCAGTCAGCAGCAATAAAATAGCAGCCGTCAGCGCGTAATACATCATTGTTTTATTGAGAAGTTTCTTCATGACTCCCATTTATAACCTGTGCCGTAAACAGTTTTTATATAATCGGTGCAACCGGCATCTGCCAGTTTTTTCTTCAGATTTTTGATGTGTGCATATACGAAGCCGTGGTTATCCATCATGTCCGCCATATCTCCGGAAAGATGCTCTGCGAGGGCGCTTTTGGAGATCACTCTGTTTTTGTTTCCAACCATAAATAGCAAGAGTTCGAATTCTTTTTTGGTCAGCGGTACATTGTTGCCGAGCACGCAAATAGCCTTACCCGGAAGATCTATTTCAATTTCATTGATGAGAATTTTGTTGTTGTTGTCGAAATTCTTTCTGCGGATGATAGAATATATTCTCGCATTGAGTTCCGACATGTGAAATGGTTTTGGGAGGTAGTCATCCGCACCAATTTGCAAGCCCTTGATCTTATCATCGAGTGAGTCCTTTGCAGAAATGATGATGACACCATCTTGCTTTCCAAGCTTTTTGATGTACTCAAGAATTTTCAGCCCATCACCTCCGGGCAGCATCAGATCAAGTAAGATGCAATCGTAATCGTGAGACTCTATTTTTTCTTTAGCAATGGAAAAGTCCTCTGCAAATTCACAACGATAGTTTTCAGCGCTGAGATATTCTGAAATACTCAGCGCCAATTCTTTTTCATCTTCAATAATGAGAATTTTCACTTCACAAAGATGAACGATGAATTTAGAAGAAACTTAGAATTTACTTGTCGACCACGACAAGCGAAGAAGAAGTAACGATTTCTCAAAGATTCCCGACCATTTTCGAAGGTACCACCCACTCGTCATATTGAGCGGGTGTAACGTATCCAAGTCGAACAGCTTCTTCCTTCAAAGTGGTTCCGTTCTTATGCGCGCACTTGGCAATTTCCGCTGCTTTATAATACCCGATTTTCGTGTTGAGCGCAGTCACAAGCATCAGCGAACTATCTACCAGTTGTTGAATGCGTTCGTAGTTCGGTTCAATGCCTGATGCGCAATGAAGATCAAACGACACGCAAGCATCGCCAAGCAATTCAGCGCTTTGCAAAAAGTTGTAGGCCATCATTGGTTTGAATACATTCAACTCATAATGTCCTTGTGTTCCGCCAATAGTAATGGCGACGTCGTTTCCCATCACTTGTGCGCAAACCATCGTAAGAGCTTCGCATTGCGTTGGGTTTACTTTTCCGGGCATAATACTCGATCCCGGTTCGTTTTCGGGAATGTGAATTTCACCAATTCCACTGCGTGGACCACTGGCCATCATTCTGATGTCGTTAGCGATTTTGTTAAGAGAAACAGCAAGTTGTTTCAAAGCGCCATGCGATTCAACGATGCCATCATGCGCTGCAAGTGCTTCGAATTTATTTGGAGCAGTTGTGAAAGGAAGTCCGCTGAAATGTGCAATTTTTTTTGCGACAAGTTCCGAATAGCCCTTCGGTGCATTGAGTCCGGTGCCAACAGCAGTGCCGCCGAGCGCTATTTCACCAAGATGCGACAGGGTGTTTTTCAAAGCGCGTAATCCGTGATTGAGTTGAGCTACATATCCGCTGATTTCTTGGCCTAGTGTAACAGGGGTTGCATCCATCAAATGTGTGCGTCCGATCTTCACAACACCCATAAACTCGGCGCTTTTTTTCGCGAGGGTATCACGCAATTGTTCAACTCCCGGAATGGTTTTTTTCATCACCGATTCATAGGCAGCGACATGCATTGCTGTCGGGTAAGTGTCGTTAGACGATTGCGATTTATTCACATCGTCATTAGCACCGAGCAACATGGTTGTGTCTCCTAGTTTTCCTCCGGCAAGCACATGAGCGCGATTTGCTATTACCTCATTCAAGTTCATATTGCTCTGTGTGCCGCTTCCCGTTTGCCAGATGACCAGCGGAAACTGATCATCCAGTTTACCCGCTAGAATTTCATCACACACTGCGCTGATAGCGTCGCGTTTATCTTCTGGAAGAATTCCAAGTTCACAATTCGTATGCGCCGCCGCCTTCTTCAATATCGCAAATGCACGTATAATTTCCTTCGGCATAGAAGCCTCGGGTCCAATTTTAAAATTGTTACGCGAGCGTTCTGTCTGCGCTCCCCAGTATGCGTTGGCGGGAACCTTCACTTCGCCCATGGTGTCTTTTTCTATTCTAAAATCCATTTGATGATTTTTTGATTTAATGATTTGGAGATTGCTCGGGCAACCTTCAGAACTTATTTTGGTGGAATAATATTTTTTGATTTTTCTCTCTGAAATTTATCTCCGAGTGTTTTTCTTGATTTAGACATTATTTGCAAAATTTCCATGCCTTCATTGTACAATTTCTTCAAACAATTTCGATCACAAACTTCTACTTTTTCAATTACCTCAAGCCAAAAAATCGTCTCGTCAGCTTCTTCAACTACTATGCATATTTTGGAGTAAAACTCTCTTTCCGATCTTGCTCTGCAAGCGGCCCGATAATTTGCTGCAACTGACGAAGCGCATTTTCCGAGTTGTCGTTTGATTTCACGATTTTCGTCATTGGTCTTAATAGTTCTCATGAAAAAGAACACTTCGAAGTAAAATTGTTTCGTCCTGTTTTGAGTAGTTCTGAATTCATAGAGAATAAATATAGAATATCGCCCTCAGGAATATTTTATGCGTTGAGGCATAAAATCAATAAATCTTCAAATCAATAAATACTTAAATCTCGGCGCCCTTCCCCTGTTGCATCAAAAACCCTTTCAAAAACTCATCGATATACCCGTCCATTACAGCATCAACGTCAGAAGTTTCCACTCCGGTTCGAACATCTTTCACGAGCTTGTATGGTTGCATTACATAGTTGCGGATTTGAGATCCCCATTCTATTTTTTTCTTGCCGGCTTCTATCTCACTGCGTGCTGCGTTGCGTCTTTCAAGCTCCATTTCATAGAGCTGCGATTTCAACAACTGCATTGCTTTTTCTTTATTCTGAAGTTGAGAACGCGTCTCCGTGTTGTCGATGACGATACCTGTAGGAGCATGCTTGAGTCTTACACCTGTCTCGACCTTATTTACGTTCTGACCACCGGCACCGCCACTTCGGAAAGTATCCCAGGTGATGTCAGATGGATTGATAGCGACATCGATGGTGTCGTCTACAAGCGGATACACGTATACACTAACGAAAGAAGTATGCCTGCGTGCTTGCGAATCGAAAGGCGAGATGCGTACCAAACGGTGAACACCGTTTTCACCTTTCAACATACCAAAAGCGAATGGACCTTCGAACTCAATGGTGCATTGCTTCACGCCGGCCACGTCGCCTTCCTGCATGTCGAGTTCTTTTACTTTGAAGCCGTTTTTTTGACCCCACATCACATACATACGTAAGAGCATACCTGCCCAGTCGCAACTTTCAGTACCCCCGGCGCCGGCAGTAATCTGAAGCACGGCGCTGAGTCCGTCTTCTTCAGCGCTGAGCATATTCTTGAATTCGAGGTCTTCAATATTTTGCTCAGCAAGTTTGAACTGTGTTTCCAATTCATCTTCTGTAGCTGCGCCTTCCTTAAAAAATTCGTGTAGAACAGAAAGATCATCAACCGCGGCCGAACACGCACTGAATGCATCCGTCCATAGTTTTTTGTTTCGGATCTGGCGCATAACAGCTTCAGCTTTTTTTGCGTCATTCCAGAAATCCGGGTCTTGAGTAAGCTTTTCGTCTTCTTTGATCTGAAGTAGTTTCACATCCACGTCAAAGAAACCTCCCGAGCGTGTCAACACGCTCCTTCAGCTCACTGATAGCATCGATTGTAATAGCCATTGGTGTTTTATATTAAGCTGATAAAATTATTTCGGCCGCGAAATTAGGCTATAGTACGTATAAAGGCTAATTGAAGAGTTCATTGTAGCGTCTACAAGGGATTCACCACCGAGGGCAATCCACATATCATCGTTATTAACCCTTTGTAATCAGATCATTTGAGCAGTGTTAATATGCAATACTTTGGCGACTGAATCTTCAATCAAATCAAACTAAAACAACTCAACAATGGACGTTCTAGATCAACAAGGCGGCGGCGATGCCGGAAAATCACTTGAATCGGTTTTAAACGATGGCTATCAGTTCAACCTTGGCAAATATGTCAATGAAGGCTTCAAACTCTTTGGAGGTGATGCCGGTATTTATATCGCATATACAATTGTGTATTTCGTGATCAGTTTCGTCATCAGTATGATCCCATTTATTGGCTGGATAGGTAGTTTGGTTATTGGACCACCATTGATTGTTGGTTGGTATTTGTATGCCAGAAATCAGAAAAAGGGCTTTGACAAATCGTTCAATAATTTTTTCGACGGGTTCAAAATACAATGGATGCAACAGGTACTGCAGAGTCTCATTACCGGTGTTTTCGTGGCGTTGGCTGTAGGTGTTATCGTTGTGCCGTTTTTCCTTTCTATGATTTTGGAACTACTTCCTCACGTAAAAGAATTGCAACAAATGACAGATCCGGATGACATACGAGAGATTGTATTTGGAATTCTTACCGGTAAGGTTTTGCTTGGAATTTTTCTATCGTTGCTGATTGGTGCCATGGTTTCAGCTTTATATATTCTTGCCCCAATGTTTATCGTTTTCAGAGGCATGGGATTTTGGGAAGCGATGGAGGCAAGTCGCAAAGTGGTAACCAAAAACTACATACAATTCTTGTTGTTCATGATCGTGTTGATGGTGATTGGAATTGTTGGTTTTCTGATGTGCTGTGTCGGATTGTTGGCTGCAATACCTATTTGCTACCTCGCGTTGTACGCTGCATTCGAAGACATCATAGGAACTGGCAATGAGCCGATTGTTCTCATCTAAAATAATCGTCAAGAGCGCTTGTAATCTGCTGTATTGAAAAACCTTTTGCGAGCAGCGCTCTTGAAATTTTATACTTCTTCTGATAGAGCTGCAATCCTTTGAATTGCGGCTCTTTTCTTTCAATAAGGTGGCGAATGATGGCCAGTGATTCCGTTTGATCAATTTCCATGATGGCATCGCGAATGTTGCGTTCGGAAATTCCCTTGGCCTTTAATTGAGCTACAATCTTATTGATGCCCCATTGATTGAATTTGGCTTTGTCATGCACAAATGCAGAGGCATACCTGCTTTCGTTGAGTATTCCAGTGCTGATGAGTTCGGCAATTAGTGACTCTCTTTCATAAGTTGGAATATTCCATTGCATCAGTTTATTCCTCACATCCCATTGGCAATGCTCAGCTTTGTCGCAGTATGCCATCATTTTTTGCCGAACGATTTCAGGTGGATATTTACGAATGACTTTGCTCATTTTAATATGCAGTTTGCAAACTAAGTCGTAAAATTGTTTCCAAGCGTTGATGTTTCAAGCGCAAGTTTGACGGCATTATGATTTAACATATAGGTGAAAATAGTGATGTAATCCCTCTTTTTACTTCGCAATGCTTTGTTTACTTTTGCGCACCTTTGAAAAAAGGGCGAGTAAATATTGGCCTGGACCTATTGAATTCTAAATGAAAAATCAACTGATTGAAAATCTGCGCGAGCTGCTCGCATCGGAGGACATCTTGTCCATCCGCGAGGCTGTTCGTGGAATCCGCAGCAACTGGAAAGCGGAAACTGCTAAAGAAAGACAAGTTCAACTTGACGCATTCAAAGCTGCTGAGCCTGCTGAGGATGCGGAGTTTGTCTACGAGGCGAGTGAGCATGAAACGGCTTACCAGGATTTGATGAAGTCTTATGAAGACCGCATTGAAGAGTACGGAAAGAAACTTGCCGTCGAGCGTCAGAAGAATCTTGAATTGAAGGAAAGCGTACTTGCAGGATTGGAGGCACTGGTGAAGGATGAGCAGAACATTGCAAAGGCATTTTCAACGCACAAGTCATTGAAGGAAACCTGGGACAATACAGGCGATGTTCCAGGTGATAAATACCATGATCTTCACGAGAAATGGCAGAGACTCAATCATGAGTTTTTCTACAACATCAATATCTATAAGTCGCTTCAGGATCATGATCTGAAGATCAATCAGAAGAAGAAGGAAGAAATGATTGCTGAGGCGCAGAGCCTGGCAGAAGTAACGGTGATCAACGATCTTGAATTGCTCATTCGCAAATACCAACGCGAATGGTTGAACATAGGCCCATCACCCAGAGAGACATATAAAGAATTAGGTGATGCGTTTTTTGCATTGCTTCGTGATGCACAGACACGCGTGCAGACGCATTATGATGAGATACACGCGCACAGCGATGAAAATCTCGAAAAGAAAAAAGCCTTGGTTGAGAAGATGAAGGAAATTCTCGGCATGGAAATCACCAATGCATCTACATGGAGCCGATGGACAGATGATGTTCTGAAGTTGCAGGAAGAGTGGAGAACCATTGGTTGGGCGCGCAAAAAAGAGAACGAAGAAGTGTGGCAGGAATTCCGTGGATTGTGTGATCTGTTTTTCGGAAAGCGCAATGCGTTCATGGACACGAAGCGTTCTGCATACAAAGAACATAGGGATAAGAAAGAAGCTCTGATCGAAAGAGCGAAAGAGTTGCAGAATAGCGACGACTGGAAGAACGCAACGGAAGGATTTAAAAAACTACAGGGCGAATGGAAAGCTGTAGGTTCGGCTGATCCGCGCGATGAGCAAAAACTATGGCAGCGATTCCGTTCTATGTGTGATCATTTTTTCAGTCGCAAGAAGGTGAATTTTGCTCAGCAAGTGGAAGAACAGAAACAGAATCTTGCACTGAAGGAAGACATGTTGCGCGAGCTGGAAGCCTTGGAAATGACCGGCAACAAAGGAACTGACCTTGCTGCATTGAAGGCTATCGGAGAGCGCTGGCATAGCGTCGGATTTGTTCCGCGTGACAACGTGAAAGCCATCATGGATAAATACAATCAACTGCTAGATCAGAGATATGGTCAGATCAACGCGAATCGTGAAGAGCGCGAGATGTCAAGTTTCCGCAATCGACTGGCGGATATCAAAGGAAGCGCTGATGGAGATTTCAAATTGAAGCGTGAGAAAAATTTTATGCGCGAGAAGATTGAAAAGTTGAAGCATGAAATTTCTCAGTATGAAAACAACATGGGCATCTTCACCGGAAAAGGAGCGGAGGCTTTGAGAAAAGACATTGAGAAGAAAATTAAGGCGGCTGAGCGCGAAATTGAAGACATCAAAAAGAAGATGAATCTGCTGAATGTGTGATGGGTTTTTTCACGCAGATTTTGCAGATTTATGCAGAATCTAACGATGCATTATATTTAGAATGGATCGTCTTATTCAATGTTGCAGAGAGCGTTGCTTTAGGGCAAAATAAATCTGCTTCCATCCGCCAAATCTGCGTGAAACAATTTCCTCAACCTTTGATTTTCCCGATAATATTTGTACTTGAAAATCCCTGCACAAGGGGTATAGTAGCTACTTGCCCACCGTTTGCTATCACCTCGTGCGATCCCACGATATAAGTTTTTGCTTCAATATTTTTTTCCGCAGGATCGTAATCACCACCTTTTACAAGCACATCCGGCATGATGTTTTTGATCAATTCGTAAGGAGTATTTTCTTTGAAAATAATCGTGGCATCAACACATCTTAAAGCACCTATTACTATTGCTCTGGCATCTTCCGGATTGATAGGTCTTTCAGGACCTTTGTTCAATTTCTTTACCGATGCATCATCATTGATGGCAACAATGAGCACATCGCCAAGTGCTTTTGCTTGTTGCAAATAATCTACGTGACCGACATGCAGAATATCGAACACGCCATTTGTGAAGACAATTTTTTTACCTAAAGCTTTCCATTGCTTAACATGCTCATTCAATTCTTCTATGTCTGGAAAATGCTTCAGGGTTTTATTTTTTTGTGCGTGATAATAAAGAAGCCGAGTGCTCCGACGATAATATCAAAAGTCGTTTTCACACTCCAGGAAATGAGCGCATAAATTTTACCAACTGCGCCATCATATCCGAGTGCTTGAAATCCGAGAACAGCCATTCCGTGAAATGCACCCGCACCACCCGGTGTGGGGACCAACATACCTAGACTTCCCGCAGCCATGAAGAAGACAGTGTCTGAAACTGTCATGTGCTCCGTTTCCTGAAGTGCCTGCATTGAACAATAAGTCATCAGCAACCATGCGCTCCAGATTCCAAATGAGTACAACCAGAAAAGTCTTTGTTGTCTGAGTTTGTAAATTGTTTTTACACCATCACCCATGCCTCTGAAGAACACCCGAGTCTTGTAAATAAATGGTATATGACTGAAAAATTTGAGCGCGAAGAGGAAGAGAACAAGTCCAATAAGTCCCACACAAAGTACATATAATACTATCCTTCCTTTGTCGGCATCCACTTGTGAGAACAACTCATTGAGCGCGTCTGCTTTCAATATGAAGGCGGCCAACATCAACAAGCCGAGCATCAAAAAATCGACAATGCGTTCAAGAATAACCGTTCCAATGAGCTTGTTCACAGGAATTTTTTCAGCACGATTCAAAACGGTGCACCTCGCAAGTTCACCTGAACGCGGAACAAGATTGTTCATGCAATAACCGAATGCAACAGAGTGTATCGCCGTCCATGTGTTTGCCTTGTGTCCCATTGGTTCAAGCATGATATTCCAGCGAATACCACGCAACATTGTTGCACTGTATCCGATCGCGAATGATATCAGAATCCATATCCATTTTACTCCGGCAAGCGATGGCTTAAGATCTTTTTCCCAACTGATGTCCTTGTAAAGAAAATACATGAGAACGGCAGCCAGAGCCAGAAAAACGATGTATATGAATATTTGACGAGGAGAAATTTTCAAAATTTAATGTTATTAGGACTTGAAGGAAACAGGGCGAGAAGATAGTGGATGCACAAGCTGCAAAACCCGTTGACTATTTTAATTTGTTGATGGTCGATACTGAGAAACTTTTACCCGCAATGAATGAGTTTGTGCTATTCCTTGAATTTTCAAACGTTCAAATTTATTGTAGTATTCTATCTGCTTTTTTCAATCGTTAAAATGATTCTCGGTGATATCGAATTTTGAATTGTGGACATCCGAATATTATGTCGCGAATTTAACCATCAGAATTATTGATGCACACCGTTAGGTAATGGATCCCATCCGTGCATCAACATGTTTTGCTTTTTAGTATTGCGAAAAGTGGATTTCGTCTAAAACCCTTTGATTCGTGTTCACCTTATAAGAGAGCGCCCGTAGAAAGCGCTATGATACAATGGTACAAAAGTCTAAAAATCACCACCCTGACATTCGTTGCTGTAATACTTTACGTGACTGGAAATGCTCAGTGTCCGAGTGTTTTCGATTTTTATGGCCAGGTCAATAACGATCCGTATTGGTATTCATGTAGTGGCAATAACTTCACTTTCAATCTTAGTTCACCCGACACCTGGGATGGATTCAGCATTGATTGGGGAGATGGAACTTCACAGACTACCGGCGCATCCTGGAGTCCACCAACTTTTCAGACGCACGTGTACATTGCAGCAGTTGACACCTTCACCGTAACGATTACAGAGACAGCGACTGGATGTGTTGTAACCGGAACAGTGGTAATGGAAAAGGCTTCGAGTGCATCGATCCAGATTCCAGTTGGCGGTCTTACGCAAGCATGCGCTCCGCAAATGATGGAGTTTATCAATTCATCAACGAACGTTTCCGAGACCACCATTTTTACATGGGATTTTGGAGATGGCTCACCTATACTCACATTTGACCACACCAATTGGTTGCAGACTATTCAGCACACCTATGAAGTTGGAACTGTGACTTGTGAAACTGTAGTTACACTTACGGCACAGAATTATTGCAACACTGTTCAAGGTGGATTTTCAACTGCGACATTTAATCCGATTAGAATCTGGGACCTTGATGATCCATCAATCACTGCATCGGCCACATTGCTGTGCTATCCGGATACGACAGTCACTTTTACAAATACAACTTATCGCAATTGTTTGTTTCAGGGAAATATTTATCAGCGATACGAGTGGTGGAATTTTGGTGACTACTGGAATTTAGGTCACGATAGTATCATCGATTGGACGCCGTGGCCACCGACATTCCCTCGCACGATGCATTATCCCGGTATTGGAACTTACACTGTTCAATTGCTTGATAGCAATTTTTGTGGTATTGCACCAACGAGTATTCAAATTCAAATTGTACCACCACCTGTTGCTCAAATTGCAGCGACACCTGACACGGTATGTTTGGGAAGCCCGATTACTTTTTTACAACAAGCAACGGGAGGAGCCAATGTGCATAAATGGAATCTCGACATTGGTGCAGGATGGATGAATACCGGCTCAGGAAATATTACTTATGTCTTTACATCTCCAGGAACATATAATGTTGGAAGTATGGTAGGAATATCCGGTGCGAATGGATGTTCAGATACGGCCTGGGTTCAGGTCGTCGTCTTGCCGACTCCTACCGTCAACATTACACCAAACAATATCAATGGTTGCGATTCGATGACAGTGGATTTCAATTCCATTACGACGAATGTAACAAACTGGAACTGGACATTTGATGTCGCGCCTTTTAGCTTCGTTGGACAAGATCCACCACCTATTGATTATGACTCACCCGGAAATTACAATGTGACACTTAATGTAAGCAGCAACAACGGCTGTTCTGCTCAGGCAACGCGAACCGCTCGCGTCCACTCGTCACCAATTGCTGATTTCAATGTGTTCAATTTGTGTCAAGGTGCCGTTGCGAATTTCAATAATTTGTCAAGTGTTACACCCGGCGACAGCATTTATTCCAGTCTTTGGAATTTTGGTGATGGGACAACTTCGACTCAGTTTAATCCATCGCATGTGTACAATGCAATAGGAGATTTCAATGTCACGCTGAATGTGAATTCTCAATATTGCTCTGCAGTTGATTCGATGATGGTAACTGTAGAAGCTGCGCCAAATGCGAATATCAGCGCCGATGTAATTCAAGGATGTTCTCCTCTTGTTGTTCAATTCATCAACAATAGTGATTCTGCTTCAGTTTATCATTGGACATTCAGTGATGGATTTGAGACGGAAGTTTTTGAACCTTCACATACATTTTTGAATACCGGCAATACGAACACCACATACATGATAACCATGAGCGCATTGAATGCCTTTGGTTGCGGGTCGGTTGACACAATGTATGTGACTGTTTATCCCGGTGCTACCGCTTCTTTTACTGACAACACGAATACGCCTGGATGTAGTCCGTTCGCTGCCATATTCAACAATACTTCACAGGGAGCAACAAGTTATCTGTGGAATTTTGGCGATGGCGCGACTTCGAATCTTGTAAGTCCGACGCATACTTACATAAACAATACGGGTGTGCTCGCAAATTTCAATGTCACATTGATTGCATACAACAACAATGGTTGCAATGACACACTTGTTCGGCCAATCGTCGTTTATCCTATCGCCAATTTTGATTTTTCAATTTCGGGATCACAAGGTTGTGCGCCACATACTGTTACAATGCCATTTGTGAGTGGTATACAAATTTTCAATTGGAGTTTTGGAGATGGTGCCACTTCACCATTCGGCGTCCCAATTCACACTTTTCAAAATGGAAGCGACACGACAGTTATTTATAATGTAACGTTAATCGGAATTTCTGCATTTGGATGTATTGACACAGCCACCTCGCCTGTTACTGTATTTCCGTCTCCTGTTGCACAATTCACTGCAAACACGAATTCTGGTTGTGGACCACTGGATGTCACATTCAACAATATTTCCATCAATGGCGGAAGCTACTTGTGGAATTATGGCGATGGCACTACGTCAACAACAACCAACGCATTTCATACACACACATTTACCAACACGGGAACAACCGTTCTCACACGGCAAGTCACTTTATCGATTACAACTTCCAACGGATGTTCAAGTCAATATTCGATGAATATTCAGATTTATCCGGAGATTAATGTTGACTTCGTTGAGCCGGGAGTGTTTTGTTCACCTATCACTGTTTCATTCAGCAACACAAGCACGAATACAGTTTCTTATCAATGGGATTTCGGGAATGGATTGCAATCCGTTTCACAAAACCCAACATCTTTTTATTCGAATAATTCAGGAGATGTAATTGTCTATGACATATCTCTTGTTGGAACTTCTGTTTACGGATGTAGCGATACAGCGCATCATGACGTTACAGTGAATCCAACGCCGGTTGCGGGATTCATTCTTGATTCACCTGCGGGATGCGCACCTGTGGCCATTACGATCACGAACACTTCAATCAACGCAGATAACATCAGTTGGAATTATGGCGACGGATCGAGTTCGACAAATGCTGATACATTACATCAACACATTTACACCAACACAACAAACGCAGCTCAGCAATTCAACATCGTACTCACTACTTCTTCTGATGAAGGATGTTCAAGTCAGTTTACTTCTACGTTGACTATTTATCCAGATGTAACAGCAGAGTTCAACGACCCGGCTTCATTCTGTTCTCCCGCAAATGTAGCATTCAGTAATGCAAGTGTGAATGCGCAGTCTTTTCAGTGGGATTTTGGAAATGGAACAGTTTCAGTGATGACCAATCCAACCGCATTTTATGATAACACCACCGGTGACCCGATCACTTTTGATGTAATGTTGATTGCTACCTCGTCTTTTGGATGCACCGATACAATTATACATGATGTTACGGTTAATCATGCTGTAACGTCATCATTTTCACCTGATGTATTCGCGGGATGTTCGCCACTGAATGTGAATTTCACAAACACATCTGTAAATGCTGACGTTAACAACTGGAGCTATGGTGATGGAACGAATTCAACGGACGCATCAGGGCAACATATGCACACTTTCGTCAATACAACAGGTGCGGCGCAAACGTTCAATGTGATACTTTCTACATTGACAGATGAAGGATGCTCAGCCATATCAAATATTACAATTACAGTTTATCCACCGGCTATTGCCAATTTCGGCGATCCCGGAATTCACTGCGCTCCTGCAACAGTTGCATTTACCAATAGCAGCGTGAATGCTTCAACCTATATGTGGGAATTTGGCAATGGTGCGGTTTCCGCAATGCCCAATCCAACTTCTTATTTTACGAATGAAACGGGTGATCCACTTGTATATGACATCATGCTGATCGCAACTTCCATTCATGGTTGTACGGATACAGCGCATAAAGATCTGGTCATGAATCCTACGCCTGTAGCGGAATTCACGCCGAGTGCGCTGAGTGGTTGTTCTCCTTTGACAGTCAATTTCAACAACACTTCTATCAATGCGGATATCGTTAACTGGTCTTACGGTGATGGAACAACTTCAACCGAAGCGAGTTTAGATCACACGCATACTTACCTGAACAACTCTAACTCCGTTATGGACTTTGTTGTCATGCTCAGTACCTCTTCAAATGAAGGTTGCACGAGTCAGGCAAGTGTTACAATACAAGTTTATCCGACAGTGCAAGCTTCATTTTTGGATCCCGGCGCTCATTGTTCACCTGTGAATGTTGCCTTCCAAAATACGAGTGTGAATGGTGTGGCATACAACTGGGATTTTGGAAATGGCGTGCAAGCCATCATGGCGAATCCGACAATTTACTTCGTCAATACTTCAGACACAATTCAAGTGTACAACGTGCAATTGCTTGTGTCATCTGCATATGGTTGCAATGTTCAAACAACAATGCCGTTGACGATTTATCCGAGACCCGTAGCTGATTTCACAATGAGTGAAAGTGCGGCGTGTGTTCCTTCTCCGATTGAATTCACCAACACATCAACAGTAGCAACAATCTTCAATTGGAACTATGGCGATGGTCAAACTTCGCAGATTAATAGTGCACAGCACACACACAATTTTGGTGTTCCGATCAACGGAGCAACTACTTATACGGTGTCGCTCACGGCTACAACAATCAATGGATGTGTCGATACAACTTCGGCTGTATTTAGCTTGTATCCGGCAGTGGTTGCAGCATTCAATGCTGATACGATTGGTTGTTCGCCATTCAACGCCTTCTTCAGCAATCAGAGTGTTGGTGCTGTTTCTTATCAATGGACTTTTGGCGATGCACAAGTGTCGCAACAGACTTCTCCATCTCATATTTATACAACAGGAAACAACAACGATTCTGATTTCACCGCAACATTGATCGCGATGAACAACTTTGGTTGCACAGATACAGCGAGCAGAGTGATTCAGGTAATGCACACTCCGGTGGCTATTGCGCAGATCGATACCACAATGGGTTGCTATCCCACAGTTGCCACTTTTTATAACGGTTCAATAGGTGCGACGACATATCAGTGGTCATACGGAACTGGCCAGACATCAACAAACGCAGATCTTTATCATGATTACCAATACGTGAATGTCACAAGCAACATTTACACTTATCACATTTCACTTCAGGCGTATTCAGATTATGGTTGTATGAATTCAACGCAGTTGACTATTGATATCGCTCCACCAATCACTGCGAGTTTTTATTCTGTAGATCATGGATGTTCGCCACTGCCGGTTTATTTCGACAACACAAGTACCGGAGGAAATAATTACTTCTGGAATTTTGGAGATGGAGATGTTTCTTCTGAATATGAACCTACGCACACCTTCTTCAATTGGGGAATAACCGACACGATATATACTGTGATGTATGTGCTTTATGATAGTTTCGGTTGCACAGACACAGCTTATACGAATGTGCATGTTTATGCAAATCCATTGGCGGCATTCAATGCCACGCCTACAGTGCAGACATGGCCCAACGCTACAGTTGCCTTAGAAAACATGACGGTTGGTGGCACACTCAGCAGTGCCTGGAACATGGGAAATGCTGAATTTATTTATGAAACAAATCCTGCTCCATACACATATTCGGCATGGGGCAATTACAATATCCAATTAACAGTAACCAACGGCTCATGCAGTGATACTGCTTATCAATTGGTCCAAATTTTACCTCCGGCGCCGCATGCAGATTTTGAAGGTCCGGCAGAAGGTTGCGCGCCACTCGAAGTGGCGTTTACGAACCTCAGTGAAAACGCAATTGCGTCAACTTGGGCTTTCGGCGATGGCGGAACAGCGAATGCAACCGATCCGGTTTACACTTATTACCAACCTGGAACATACTCTGTAACACTTACGATTATTGGTCCAAATGGCGCATCGGATCAAATGACGCACAATCAGATCATTCATGTGTATCCTCAGGCGCACGCAGCATTTGTTGTTACTCCAAATAATGTGAACGTGCCAGGCGATCCTGTTTACTGCTTGAACATGTCGCAATTTGCAGATTCATATCAATGGGATTTCGGCGATGGCAATACATCGACAGCGCCAAATCCGCTTTACTATTATCAAGCTGAGGGATCATACAGTATTCAATTGATTGCGAACAACACATTCAATTGTCCGGATACTTTAACCTTGCCTGATGTAGTGCATGCATCAGCTTCGGGCATTATTGATTTCCCGAATGCATTCTCACCAAATACAAATGGAAGCAGCGGAGGGGTGTATGATCCACGGAGTTTCGATAATGACGTGTTTTTCCCAATAAACAAAGGCGTTGCGAAATATCAGTTGCAGATTTTCAATAAGTGGGGCGAGTTGCTTTTTGAAAGCAATGACGTGAATCGTGGATGGGATGGATACTATCGAGACGAGTTGGTCAAACAAGACGTTTACGTGTGGAAGGTTAGAGCCACATTCGTCGACGGTCAGAACATAGAACGCAGTGGTGATGTGACATTAATTATTAAGTAAGATGAAGCATGAATGATGTGAAAACCAAACCTGAAAGAACATGAAAAAATTATATGTTATCGCTTTACTGCTCTCAATTGTTATCTCCGATGCGAAAGCACAGGACCAGCAATACACGCAGTTTTATGCTGTTCCAACGGCCATCAGTCCGGCGTTTGCAGGAGCATCAGTGCAAAGTCGTTTGAGTGCGCAATACCGCAATCAATGGGCTGCAATTCCCGGCGGCTTCACAGCTTTCAATATGTCGTTCGATCAGTTCATGCCCAACATCAACAGTGGCATGGGAATCTTAGTGAATCATGATCAGGCCGGAACAGGAGCGCTACGCTCCACGGGAATCGCGTTTCAATATGCATACGAAGCACAGATAAAACGCAATTGGTTTTTTCGCCCTGCTTTGCAATTTGGTTATGTGACGAAAAGCATTGATTTTGATAAGCTCACTTTTTATGATCAAATGATACGTGACGGAAATCAACCATCATTGGAGCAAGGAACAGTAAGACCTGTCAACTACTTCGACATGGGAGCAGGATTGCTGACCTATGGTCCGAAGTTTTGGTTTGGTCTATCCGCATTCCACAACAATGCTCCTGATCAGTCTTTTTATTCCTACACGGAAAGTCCTCTTGCACGGAAGATTTCTGCACATGGAGGAATCCGAATGCGACTCAAAGGAAATTCACTTACGAAGCTTGATCACTACATGGTCTTTGCCGCGAATTATCAGACGCAACAAAAGTTTGATCAGCTGGATTTTGGATGTTACTATGAGTTTGCCCCAATGATTTTGGGTGTCTGGTATCGCGGTTTGCCGATGAAAAGTAACAGATATGGTTATGCCAATCACGATGCAATAGCCGTTCTGCTTGGCTTCCAAGCTGCCAGATACAAATTTGGATACAGCTATGACATCACGATGTCAAAATTGGGAATTGGAAGTTCAGCAGGTTCACATGAAATATCTCTGGTTTACCAATGGTCTGCAAAACACAACAATCGCTCGAAGAAAATTCGGATCATGCCATGCGCAAAATTTTAATTCAAAATTCAAGATTCAAAAACTGATGATCAAATTCGCACTGCAAGATCTCCATTTCTCCAGTCCTCCATTCTCCGTGATAATGAATTCAAAAATGCCATATCCAAAAACCGTTCAGATAATTCAAAGATTCAAAATTCAATAACTGATGATCAAACGCGCACTGCAAGATCTCCATTTCTCCAATCCTCCAATCCTCCAATCCTCCATTCCTCCGTGATAAAAAAATACTCTCTTGCATACCGAGGAACGAATTACGACGCTGATAGGTGAACCCTGCTTCAGATAAT
Organism: Flavobacteriales bacterium; assembly: GCA_043748015.1. Taxonomy (GTDB): domain Bacteria; phylum Bacteroidota; class Bacteroidia; order Flavobacteriales_D; family Sanyastnellaceae; genus JAIBBG01. The sequence goes on along the minus strand of JAYTOA010000169.1, from coordinate 57,061 downwards.
ATTCACTTCTCTCTCTAGTACAATGCCGAATTTGATTCTGATATCTTCAATGATCGCACTACTGAGATCATAAATTTCCTGACCGGTTCCTCCACCGTAATTCACCAACACGAGTGCCTGGTTTTTGTGAACGCCATATCGATCGTAGCTTTTTCCTTTCCATCCCGCGCTTTCGATTAACCAGCCTGCCGGTACTTTTACTTCACTGTCATTTATTGGATAACACGGTGCATTGTTGTAGCTCAATTTAATTTTGTCATAGACTTCAATGGGCACTACAGGGTTTTTGAAAAAACTCCCGGCATTACCGATTTCTGCAGGATTGGGAAGTTTAGATGAACGGATATTTATGACCGCCTTAGAAACGTCTCTGATGGTGATCTTGTCAAGTTTCATTTTATCCAGCTCTTCGTCAATGGAGCCATAAGTTGTGTTCAGTACTGCTCGTTTATTCAGTTTAAAAGTTACAGAAAGAATCACCCAATTGTCTTTTTCATTTCTTTTAAATATGCTCTCGCGATAACCAAAAGCACATTCCGCAAGACTGAATGATTTTATGTAGCCATCGCGAATGTGCATGGCATCTAGAGAATGAAATACATCTTTGATTTCAACGCCGTAAGCACCGATGTTTTGCATCGGGCTCGCACCAACACATCCGGGAATGAGCGAAAGATTCTCAACACCTGCATAGTTGTGTTCGATACAATGCAACACGAAATGATGCCACACTTCTCCTGCTTGTGCTTTTACTATATAGTACGATTCGTCTTCCGATAAAAGCTCAATGCCTTTCAATTCGTTTTTAAGTACGACGCCGTTATAATTCTGTGTGAGCAGTAAGTTGCTTCCACCGCCGAGTATCAATAGTTTTTGCTTGGTAAGCAATTCGTCATCCAGCATTTCTGCTAGTTGATCTTCATTGCCAAACGCACCGAAATACCTTGCTGTAGCATCGATACCGAACGTGTTGAATTTTTTAAGTGAAATGTTTTCTTGAAATTTCATAGCGCATCAAATGTCATGACATCCGCAAACCATTTCACCGATACCCAACGACTAATTTTCACCAATGCAATGATGACATTGTCAAAATCTTTTGAGATGCGTTTCGCAATGTGCTAAAAAAGCATCGTATTCGGCAGCGTCAATTACCACGTACGCTTCATCTGCACAGAGTAGAATATCCGTCAATAAATTTCTTTCCGGTAAAATTTTGGCAGCAAGGTCATGAGTTGTCCATCGCTGACCTATCAATTGAATTTCGTGAAGAAGTGACGGATTCTCCAGCTGATAATAGCTTTGCCCATTTTTCAGTTTTCTATATTGCGGAAATTCAAAATTCATAGCGCAAAGTTGACGCGACTTTGTTTCTTTGTCGCTGACTAAATGAAACCAACCCTGAAATTTCTGGAAAGAGTAGCTGCTGAATTATCGGCGAATCATGCTGATGATATGTCGGACGTGGTAATCGTCGTTCCAGCCAAACGCGCACGATTGTTTCTGAGGAAATATTTATCGCAGAGCATAAATAAACCATTCTGGTCGCCGGCATTTTTTATTATGCCGGAGCTAATATCAACGCTCGCGGATCAGAGAATTGCATCGGAGTTGGAGTTGATGATGTTGCTATACGAAAGCCATCTTAAAGTTACCAATTCACCCGAGGATTTTTCTGCATTCATGAAATGGTCATCGATCGTTCAAAAGGATTTTAATGACATAGATTCCAACCTTGCAAACGCAAAGCGAGTTTTCGCTGATTTACGTGACATCAAAGAAATTGAAGGTTGGAGTTTCAACAGTGAAAATCTCTCTGAGGGCCAGAAAACCTTCCTCGAATTCTGGTCAAGCATGGGAGCAATGCATGAGGGTTTTACTGAATTGCAAAGTCAAAAGAAGAAGTGGAGCTATCAAGGGTTGTTGAGAAAGTTGGCAGAAGAAGAATGTTCAATAGCGGAGGCAGTCAATGGGAAGAATTATTATTTCATTGGCATGGCTTCTTTCTCACCGGCTGAACAAAAGCTTATTGAAAAGATTGGGGAATCCGCCAATTGCCGTATGCTATGGGATGTAGACAAGTTTTATCTGGAGAACATTCAACACGAGGCGGGGTTTTTTGCGCGTCGTGCTTTTAAAAATTCGCCTCCTCAAAATTGGATAGGGGAATATTTTGCGAATGGCGACAAATCAATCAGGTGTTATGAATGCGCGACTTCCGTGGCACAAGCATTAGCTCTATGTGATCAGCTTAAAGCGATGAGTTTTGATGAACTCAATAATACTTGTGTTGTGCTCGGCGACATGACATCGATGGAAGTTGTGCTATCCAATATTTCTGACTTATCCGTTCCGGTAAATATCGCCGCCGGTATTTCCCTTAAGTCAAGTTTACCTTCTAAGTGGATCACTTTGCTTTTTCAGTTACGAGTGAAGTTGCAAAAAAGTAAAGGGTCAATTCATTACAAAGAGTTGTTGAACTGGATCCATGCTCTCGCTCAGCTGAAATACCACGCATCGAAATGTTCAGAACTCATGATGAAACTACGAAAGTCGAATCAGGTTTTCTTCGATCAGAAATCACTTGTGAAGTTCGCGGAGGAATTTGTTCCATTAAAGAATGCGTTGCAATTATTGAACTCCGAATGGAAGGTTGATGCCGTGTTGCTACGCCTGCGAAATATTCTGGCTGAACCGGAAAGTGATGACGCTTTTATGATTGCCGCGAATCACAAGATGAACGAAGTACTCGTTGATTTATCTGCGCTGTGCAAAGAACATCGCTACCTCGAAGATTGGCCGGCTGTGCATGGTTTGTTCGATTTGATTTCAGCAAAGGAGAGTATTTTTTATGAAGGCGAACCCGTCAACGGACTTCAAGTATTGAGTATGGTAGAAACGCGTGCATTGGATTTTGAGCATGTTTTCATTCTCGATGTAAATGAAAATTTTCTTCCGGGAAGTGTTTCAGATCAGAGCTTTATTCCGAATGATCTTCGAGAACATCATCATCTTTCAATGCCGATTGAAAAGGAAGCAATGTTCGCGTACACTTTTTATCGATTGATACAACGCGCTTCTGATATACGTCTGTTTTACTCTTCTGTATCTGCCGATTTTCGAGGCACAGAGCACAGCAGATACATCACGCAAATGACCGCTGAGTTACCTCAGTACAACAGCGGAATCAGTTTTGAATTTCATAAATTGAAATTGAAAGATTTGCAGAAAAGTGGTCAATCAATTCTCAACAGCGATTTCGCGCGAAAGCGTCTGGATGAAATTTGCAAGGCGGGTTTATCACCTTCTTCCATCAATAAATTCAACAATTGTCCTCTCGATTTTTACTACAGATACATCATCGGATTGGGTGAAGAAGATAATCCGGAAGAGCAAATGAGCAGCGCAACCTTTGGGAGCATCATTCACCATGTGTTAGAGAAATTTTATCTCGAGCACAAGGGAAATTATCCGAAGAAGAGTCACTACGAATCGCTTAAAAATTCTTTGGGGGAAAGATTAAAAATTGCTATAGTCAATGAATACAATGACGGCTTGATTGATTCCGGCTACAATCGTTTGGCTATTTCTGTCGCAAGCGATATGTTGAAGAATTTCATCCGTTTTGAAATCAAAAATCTCGAAAGTCGGAACTCAGATAATGTCAGTTCAAGATTGATCGACGTGGAATTGGGTATTCGAAGAGAACTGGATGTGTCGAAGTATAATTGGAGCAAACCAATAGCGATCAAAGGTAAAATCGATCGACTCGATGAGATAGATGGAGTACACCACATCCTGGATTACAAAACGGGTAAAGTTTCTCCTGGAGATGTAACGCTGAGCAAGGACATTGCTGGATTATTTCAAAGCAAGATGTCTTCAAAGCAGTTGCAGTTGTTGTCTTATTTGTACATGTATGCCGGGACAGGAATTCCGGTGGAGAAGATGCAGGCAGGGTTTTACAGTTTCGTGAATCACGGTGACGGCTATAATTTTCTTGAAGGCAAGGACAGAAGTGTTAGCGACGCAACGCTGATGGAGTTTGAAGCAGCGTTGATGGAATGGGTAGAGCAGCTTTATGCTTTGGAAAAATTTGAACACAATGTTGAAAGTGACTATTGTGAATATTGCAGATAGCAAAAAACGGGTCATTCCTTTTTGCGCATGGAATTTACATATTTCAAAATGGTCGCGTTGAGATCTGCAGCGACATTCGAACGAAAGATCATCAAACTAAAAGCACCACAAGCAACTGTCCCACGGATGATGACATCAGCATATGGATGAAATGTCGATGGAATTAACACGGCCAGTAAGTACGCAATTCCTCCAAACAAAAGAACTTTCAGAAAAGACAAATCATAAGGCTGCATATTGAAAACTTTCCATAGAAAAAGATAGCGGAGCAGATTGTATAAAAAGTAAGTGATACACGCAGCCAGAGCGGCACCGGTAATTCCATACATCGGTATTAATAGGAGGTTACTGATAATCGTCACTACCAAAAGCAAAAACATAAAGTACGTGTCATATCTGAAGTACGTTGATGTAGAGATGATGACACCATTCACACCGGTAGCCATATCGATGAGATAAGCCAATGCCATCAGAATGATTACATATTTTCCTTCAGCATATTCAGGCGGCATCAGAACAATGATGTTGTCGAGATTTACCCAAACTCCGAGAAAAAGAAGCATGCCGAGTATCATTTGGTTGAGACAACTCTTGTGATAAACAGAATGAATATTGGCGATGTCATTCGTCTTCCATGAATCGGCAACAACGCTCGAAGTAATTCTGATAATCGATCTTGCAGGAATCTGAATAATACTTCCGAAGTATGATGCAATCGCAAACACACCTGCTGCGGCCAGTCCAAGTTTATCATTCACAATGATTTTGTCGATGGAAGAAATCAACAAACTACTCAATCCTGTAATTACCGAAAAACCGGCTACAAGTTTCATTTCCTTGATCATCTCTTTCGAGAGAAAACCTTTGATTCGACCGATGTACAATTCGTCTTTGTAATAGAGATAAATGGCGAGACCAATTCCGATGGCACAAAATGATACGCAGTACAACAGCACGAAGAAATCGAAACTGATAATTTTTTTGTAGTAAAGAAAGGCTGCAATCAGAATGACAACACGCAATAAAACTTCTTTGATTACAACACCCGCTGTCGTCAGATAAATGGATTTCGAGTAAGTATCAAAAATGTAAAATAGCGCAATGAAAAAAGTAAGCGGCAACAGATAGTAAATGTTATCGGCGAACAGTGCTGATTTTTCAATGTTACGTTCAACCGCCCAATCATGAAAGATGAAAAATAGTGCAACAAACAGAATGAATCCGATAACAGTAATCACGAGTGGATAAAACAAAAAGCCGTTGTGCTTTTTGTCGTCGTGCCGAAAGTGAGGAAACATTCGCGTCGTCACACCCGTCATTCCCAGATTGCTAAGAGAGCCGGTAATTAACGAAATTGAAATGAGAAGATTGATCAGTCCATTCTGTTCTGCTGTGAGCCATTCGCGGTTCATATACCATACAGTAAGAAAACCCAGCAACGCCCCGATGTAAGAGTACACCGTTGTTTTGATGGCTTGTTGTATGACTATTCCCATGAGGTTTTACTTGAGCGAATGTTTTGTAGAAAAGTATTTTTACTGAATACGTATGCGATCAAATGCGTCGATGTAGGACTTTTCACTGGCGTTGTATATGTTGCAGTTTTGTTTTTTTGCGTAACCGCGTATGAGGCGATAGCTATAAAATACCCTAGCCCAGAGATCAAATGTCTCGTCCATTTTCAAAGGGTCGGGTAGATGCAGCGCCGTGAACGGAACTGCTTTCACTTCACTTTCTTCATCATAAAAATGTAAGTCCTTTACAACAAGCTCATTGTTCTCATTGACAGCGATTTGCTCGTGCCAGCTATGGTCTGCGCCGAATAACTCAACTCTTTTGTATCCCAGATTGATGCTTAGAAATAAAGCTGTAACAAGCACATTAGAACTTTGGATCATTGCCATATTCCGACGGTAAAAGAAATGACCAATGGCAGGGAATCCTTTAAAGACGACATAATTGAAGTAGTGCAATCGTATGTGTGGATGTTGTGCGAAATGCGAAATGTGGGATGATTTTTTTGCTGCATGAGGTATCATTAGGTGCATCGTCCATTTCGTTTTCTCGCTGATGGCGTCGATCGCACGGTGTATGTTGGCATCATCACTTTGCCAGAAGTAAGGGTCCACAATCACATAATACAGAGGTTTGAATTTTGCAAATTCATCGGATAGTGAGAACAGATTGATGCACATCGCAGGATGCTGAGTGAAATATGTCGGATGCTTTTCCACAGAAACAGCAAGCGAAGGCCCATTACCCAGAACAAGGCATCTGTCTCCCGAAATGCCGGGTAATTTTTTGGAGATTCGAGAATTGAAGACAATTTTGAGAATAGAGATCACCGAATTCACGCAATTCAGCATGAAAGACGTACTTCGTTTATAAGCTCGATGCGATCTTGTCATATAGGACAAAAATATTCACACGCCTACTTATTTGACAAGAGTTCGTACTATGATGATGATAATGGAATGTTGATAGTGTTTGGTAACCTGTTTTGAACTTAATCTCGAATGTTGGGTGCATTTCGATAATTCCACGCATTTCATGTCAAACATATAACTGTGCCAATGCTGATTATTTTCGCCCCCACATGTCTTCCAATCTTCCCGCCTCCGTCACTGTCGTCACTGTTGTTTACAACGGCGCGGCAGTCGTTGAGCGAACAATGCGCAGCGTAAGCGAGCAATCATGGCCACATGTTCATCACCTGGTCATCGACGGCGCTTCAAAAGACGACACATTGGAAATCGTCCATCGTTTTGCGCGCCCGCAATTGAAAGTTGTGTCTGAAAAAGACAAAGGCATTTACGATGCAATGAACAAGGGAATTTCACAGGCAGATGGCGACTACATCGTTTTCATGAACGCCGGTGACGAATTTTATAGCAATGATGTTTTAGAAAAATTGTTGTCGCGAAATGATCACGCCGATTTTTATTACGGCAACACCATGGTTGTGGATGACCATGGCAAAGAACTCGGAGATCGCAGACTTCATCCTCCAACAAATCTTTCATGGAAAAGTTTGAAATTCGGAATGTGTGTTTCGCATCAATCGATTTTAGTCAAACGAAAAATGGCTGTCGATTACGATTTGAAATTTAAGATAAGTGCTGACATCGACTGGACCATTCGCGTGCTTAAAAATGCAAAGACAATAGTCAATTCAGAAATGTATGTTTCGAAATTCTTACGCGGTGGTGTTTCTTCGTCGAGGAGAAGAGAAGGTTTGAAAGAGCGGTTTCAGATCATGATCAAGCATTACGGACTTTTCTCCACAATCGTCAATCACGCCTACATCACATTCCGTTTTATCGTACATCTTTTTACAAAACGAAATCTTACGTGAAGATTTTACCGTCAAGAATGACTCGTTATCAATTGCGCTCCCATACTTGCGTACGGTAGAGAAATCCCCAATATCCACGAACCTGTAGTTTGTTCGAATCGTTTTTGTCAAGCCAGAATTCGCAGCGATATATCTTGCCGTTTTTCGGATCGCAAATCGTTCCTTTTTGATGGAAGCCATCTTTCAAAAGCATGTCGCGCACTATCACCATTCCCAACACAGGTTGGCCTTTGCGATCATCTTCACACTTATCACATTTCGGATGCTGCTCTTCGCTTGGCTCACGAAAAAGTTCAACGACCTTTCCGTAAAGCATTCCTGATTGCTCATAAATTTCTACGATCGATTTCGCTTTTCCTGTTTCGTCATCGATGGTCTTCCAATTCCCCGTGACAGTTTGCGAGTTAACCAGCATTGTGGTTAGAACGATTAAAAAAGTAGCGATGTATTTTATCATTTGATGGTGTTTTTAATATCTGGTTCTGGTTTGGGTACACTTTTACGCGCCTTGCGAATACTCACATTTAACTCAAATCCCATTAGAATAATGATGCAGTTGAAATTGAGCCAAATCAGTAAAATCATCAGTGTTCCAAGTGACCCGTATAGTTTGTTATATGCAGCAAAATTCGTTACGAAATAAGCGAAGGCTACAGAAGTGAGCACAAAACTCAGAGTTGCTAATGTGGCGCCGGCATTGAAAAATCTCCACCTTCTCAGTTTTTTTCTCACACCTACATTGTACAGTGTGCTGATGATGGCGTACATCAATCCAACTGAAATTACCCATTTCGCAAAATGGAGAATTGGCAAATAACCACGGTCTCCTATTATTCCGATTTTGTGCAAGTACTCAAATACAGTGCCGCTGAAAACTACAATGATTACGGCAACCAACATCAGAAATCCAAGGAAAAAAATAAGAATGATACTGGCAATTCTCATCATCACCGGATGGTTCTTGTCCTCTATGTGATAACTGGAATTGAAACCAATCAGAATCGCGTTGATGCTATTGGATGCATAATAAATCAAAAGAATAAATCCGATGGAAAGAAGCCCGCTGTGTTTTTGATTGATCAAGTCATCGAGTGTGCTTTCAAAAAGTCTAAAGGTATCTCCGGGAAAAAATCCACGAATATTATCGAAAAGTGATACTTGAAAATTGTCTACCGGGATGTAAGGAATCAATGTCAGCAACATCAAAATCGCAGGAAAAAACGCAAGGAATAATCGGAAGGAAATTGCAGCGGCTCTCGTAACCACTTGACCTTTCATTAATGCTTCAGTGAAAAAACGAGAAACATACCACAACGACATTCCCTCAAATCCGGGCGGATGAAACTTGTCGAACGCGGTGATAATTCGTTTTACACCACGCATCGACATCAGTTTTATTTCCCATTTGGGCTTCTCCTTGGTCATCGGTGCCGAAGATAGATGAAAGCTGTTTTTTTAGTCAAAGGCATGCTTGGCAAAAAGCTTTTACCATGTGAAGAACAATGAACACGAAAAGAACGTTCTGCTGAATGCATCGATATCAACAGGCTTTTAGACTGAGGTCAAGACTTTCTATTTGATGTGTTAAAGCGCCCATTGAGATATAATCGACGCCGCACATGGCATATTGCAGAGCATTTTTTTCGTTGATTCCACCTGAAGCTTCTGTCTCGACACGACCGTTGATAAACGCCACAGCCTTGATCAAGTGATCAGGAGGAAAATTGTCAAGCATGATGCGAAAGGCAATATCGCATGCAAGAATTTCTTCCACCTCTGCAATATTTCGCGCCTCTACTTCAACTTTCAGATGACGACCGGTAGAGGAAAGATATTTTTTTACGGCGTCGAGTGCCGGTTTTACTCCTCCGCAAAAATCAACATGGTTGTCCTTCACCATAATCATATCGTAAAGTCCAAAACGATGATTCACTCCGCCTCCAATATTCACCGCAAGTTTTTCGAAATGACGAAATCCCGGAGTGGTTTTGCGTGTATCGAGGAGTTTGCATTTCGTATCGCTGATGGACATAGCAATGCGATTTGTCTTGGTAGCTATACCGCTCATGCGCTGCATTACATTGAGTAAAAGTCTTTCGGCTGTAGTAATGCTTCTTGAAGATCCCTCAACGTAAAAAGCAATATTACCGAGGTTGATCTTGTCGCCGTCATTCAGCAATTGATCAAAATGAAGAGCAGGGTCTACCAATTCGAGAATGCGCTTCGCAATGCTTACACCGGCAAGAATACCTTTTTCTTTTACCAATAGTTTCGCTTTTCCTTTTGCATCGGCAGAAATAGTTGAAAGCGTTGTGTGATCGCCATCTCCAATGTCTTCGCTCAATGCGCGCAGGATGAAATCATCCAGGTCAAATTCATTTTGCATGTGGCAAAGGAAAGGCAAAGAAAAAAGCAATGGGAGATAAAATTGAGATTGTGCTGAGCATTTCACTTCGCTTGGTCGCAATTTTCTAAGAAGAAAAGGTGGGATAAAAAAAACGGAGTTGATGTCAACTCCGTTCAATGAATACTGTGTTTATGTCGTGCGACATTATTCGTCCGATGCTTCAATTTTCAGTTGTCGAATTTGCATCGTAGTTCCTGATTTCTTTATGAAAAATGTAACCCGGAAATTTCCTTTGTTTGTTGCCATTTCGCCAATGCGATACTGGTCGTCAAGTTTCGAAGTTCCCTGATGCTTCACCGTGAAATTCGTTACAGTATAATCTCTGAAGAATGTGGTCAAAGATTTTTGCGCATCCGCTTTGGACAGATTGCCATCCTGTCCGTTGATTGTCAATTCAATTTGTGGCATCATCATTCCCGCAAGCGTCGCGGCATCTCCTTTCTTAAGTGCGGCACTCACGGAGGGAGTAATGTCTGCCTGGGCAACACAAATTGCAGCAGTAAGAACAAGTAAGAAAGTACTCAGGATTTTCATGTGTAGGATCTTTAAAAAAGCATTCTTGGCTTAACAACCATCGCGCCAATTGCTGTTATGTGGCTTGGTTAGATTGCGAACATAGGCGAAATATTCGTGGGTTACAATGAGTATCGTGTCATGAACCACCCATTTAATCAACAGTCATTGGTCTTTGCAACACCGATCCGAAAAGTAATGGGTAACAGTAAGCCGATTTCACTGAAGGCTGTTGGATTATGCGACAATGGTAGCTTCTCTGTTCTAGCTCATCGAGATGAACATCGCGCGGTTGGGTGGAGCTCTAGGTCGAATTGACCTCTAGCAACTGTGATTCAGATGCAATTGTGGGATTTCTTCATCGGAATTCTTGCCTAATCCAAATTACAGGTTACTTTTGCCGTCCGTTTTTTAAAAGCATTGCTGTGAAAGCCTTAAAGGAATATCGTATTCCCTACATAGGGTTAAAGGTGGGAAATCACCAGTACGAGTTCACGCTTGATGCTAAGTTCTTTGAAAATTTTGGTTCTTCTGAAATTCACGAGTGTGATTTGAAAGCATTGGTAGAATTGGAGAAGAAAAGCAACATGCTTCTCTTCACAACTTCAATCCATGGCACAGTACAAACTATTTGTGATCATTGTAGTGATGATTTAGAGATCACCATTGCCACATCGCAGCAATTGCTTGTGAAGTTCGGCGATGTCACTGGTCACACGGATGAGGATATCCTTGTTCTTGGTACCAATGAGCACGAGGTGGATTTGAGTCAGTTTTTATTCGAATACGCTCACTTGGCTTTGCCTGCGAGACATATTCACGAGAATGTTGCTGACTGCAATCAGGAGGTGATAAGGGAATTAGAGAAATACAAAGTGAATACTACTTCCAATACTCAATGGGCAGCGTTGAAGAACCTTAATTACGAAGATCCGGAAGATCAGGAATTTTTTGAAGAAGAAGAATAACAGAATAAAACCATACTGAAATGGCACATCCCAAACACAGGATTTCGTCTACACGCCAGGCGAAACGCAGAACACACTACAAAATAGAAGCTCCAAATGTGGCTACTTGTCCTACAACAGGTCAGGCGCATTTGTTCCACCATGCTCACTGGTATGAAGGAAAGCTTTACTATAAGGGTAAGGTTTTGCTCGAAAGAACTGACTCAAAAGAAGCGTAAGCTTCAATTTGAAAAACATAGACTAGCCGATCCGGAGTTCCGGACCGGCTTTGTTGTTTATAGTGAATTTTGACCAAAATACTCAGAGAAAAATGTAGAAGTCTTAAAAGATGCTGCTTTTCTCTCGTTTTGGTAATGAAATCTGAAGAGTCGTACCTATAATATACGAATATGTCAATTGAAGAGGCTTCTGGTTACCTTAGCCTCCTTTTTTTAATAGGAACAATCAAGGATTACAATAGATGTCGAACATCACTGCCGCAATCACCGCCGTACATGGCTATTTACCACCCGATATACTCACCAATGCAGATTTGGAGAAGATGGTGGATACCACTGATGAATGGATCAAAACGCGAACCGGAGTAGAGGAGCGCCACATTCTCAAGGGTGATGGTCTCGGGTCCAGCGATATGGGAGCTGAAGCTGTCAAAGGATTATTAAAGAAGCGCGGGATCTCTGCAGACGAAATTGACCTGCTCATATGCGCAACTGTCACGCCTGACATGATGTTTCCTGCGACAGCAAATATTATCTCTGATAAAATTGGAGCTGTCAATGCCTGGAGTTTTGATGTGGGCGCCGCATGTTCTGGATTTCTCTATGCACTCACTACCGGTTCTCAGTTTATTGAAACTGGTAAGTACAAGAAAGTGGTCGTGGTGGGAAGTGATAAAATGTCGAGCATTGTTGACTACACTGATAGATCTACTTGTATCATATTCGGTGATGGTGCCGGAGCCGTGCTTCTTGAAGCAAATACAGAAGGAAATGGAATCAAGGACAGCATCCTGAGAACAGACGGAAGCGGGCGTCAATTCTTGCATCAAAAGGCGGGGGGATCAATCAATCCGGCAAGTCATGGAACTGTGGATAGAAAAGAGCATTACATTTTTCAGGATGGTCAGCCAGTATTCAAAGCAGCTGTCAAGGGTATGGCCGATGTTTCCGCTGAAATAATGGAGAAAAATAATCTCGGAGCGGACGACGTTGCCTGGCTGGTGCCACATCAGGCTAATTTGCGCATCATTGATGCAACAGCAAATAGAATGGGAGTAGGAAGGGAAAGGGTCATGATCAATATCCAGCGGTACGGAAATACTACTGCGGGAACCATTCCACTTTGCCTTTGGGATTGGGAAAGTAAATTGAAAAAAGGCGACAATATCATTCTTGCCGCATTCGGCGGAGGTTTCACTTGGGGCGCCATCTATATGAAATGGGCCTACGAAGGAAAATAATCATGTTTAGAATCAACCATAATTAAATCTTATACATTTGGCCAAGCCGACTAAAACTCAGAATACAGCAAATGACACTGCAACCAAACAGGACAGAGCTGAATTACTTAATGAAAATAACGATATGAATCTTACACAAATTCAAGACCTTATCAAATTCGTTTCCAAAAGCGGAGTTAGCGAGGTATCTATCGAGCAAAAGGATTTTAAAATAACTATCAAATCGCAAGAGATGAAGGGTAAAGTACAGGAGATCATTCATGTTGCAGCTCCTGCTGCTGCTCCGGTACAAGTTGCTGCTGCGCCTGCAGCTGTAGCTGCTGCTCCTCCAAAGGTGGAAGAAGTAGCTGGCAATACCATCGAGATAAAATCACCGATGATTGGCACTTTCTATCGCTCTGCTTCGCCTGATAAACCAGCTTTTATTGAGGTGGGCTCCATGGTGAAACAAGGTGATACAGTATGTGTCATTGAAGCGATGAAGCTATTCAATGAAATTGAATCCGAGGTGAGCGGCAGAATCGTGAAGGTGTTGGTGAACGATAGTTCGCCTATCGAATACGATCAGCCATTATTCCTTGTTGAACCGGCGTAAATGCTGGTGATATAGCAACTGTCTCTCTTGTGATTTTACTCTCATGAATGACTCGATTTTGTCGGGACAGTGAGGTTACAATTACAGACAACAGAAATTCTTCAACGACCAAATCATCAAAACCGAATAGAAACATGTTCAACAAGATACTTATAGCCAACAGAGGCGAGATCGCACTCCGCGTGATTCGCACCTGTAAGGAAATGGGAATAGCGACGGTAGCTGTATACTCAACTGCAGACGCCGAAAGTTTGCACGTTCGATTTGCGGATGAAGCAGTTTGCATCGGACCTCCGGCGAGCAAAGATTCATATCTAAAGATTCCAAGCATTATTGCCGCCGCGGAAATTACGAATGCGGATGCTATTCATCCGGGATATGGATTTCTCTCTGAGAACGCAACTTTTTCTAAGGTGTGCAAAGAGAACGGTATCAAATTCATCGGTGCATCACCTGAGATGATTGATGCCATGGGCGACAAGGCCAGTGCCAAGCAAACCATGAAGGATGCCGGTGTTCCTTGTATTCCCGGAAGCGATGGGTTGCTTTCTTCTCTTGAAGAAGCGTTGGATATCGCGAATAAAATAAAATATCCCATTATGATGAAGGCCACTGCAGGCGGTGGTGGAAAGGGAATGCGCGTTTGCAATAACGACGAAGATGTTGCTGATGCCTGGGAAAAAACAAGACGCGAGGCTCTCGCAGCATTTGGCAATGACGCCATGTATATGGAGAAATTTGTCGAAGAGCCGCGACACATAGAGATCCAGATTGCCGGTGACCAATACGGAAAAGCTTGTCACTTAAGTGAGCGCGATTGCTCTATTCAGCGTCGTCATCAGAAGCTGGTGGAGGAGACGCCATCTCCATACATGACGGATGAATTGAGAGAGAAGATGGGGCAGGCTGCTATCAAAGCTGCTGAAGCCGTGAAGTATGAAGGTGTGGGTACAGTAGAATTCCTGGTTGACAAAAACCGCGATTTCTATTTCATGGAAATGAATACGCGTATTCAGGTGGAACATACTATCACCGAGGAAGTTATTAATTATGATCTTGTAAAAGAGCAGATAAAGCTTGCGGCCGGTGATCCAATTTCGGGTAGAAATTATTATCCGAAGATGCATGCGATTCAATGTCGTATCAATGCTGAAGACCCGTTTAAAAACTTCGCGCCATCTCCGGGAAGGATTACTTCTTACCACTCTCCGGGTGGACATGGAGTAAGGTTGGACACACATGCATACGCAGGTTATGTTATCCCGCCGTATTACGATTCTATGATTTCAAAATTGATTGTCGTTGCCCAAACGCGAGAAGAAGCGATTACTAAAATGCAACGCGCATTGGATGAGTATATCATAGAAGGAATCAAAACTACCATTCCATTTCATCAGAAATTGATGAAAGATCCAAAGTTCAGAGAAGGTGATTTCACCACCAAGTTCATGGAAACGTTTGAAATGTAATATTTCATGCGGGCCGGATCAACTTTAAAATCATAGTACCGACGCCATGCTGTTCAACTCGCTGGAGTTTGCCATTTTTCTCCCAATAGTTTTTGCATTGTTCTGGTTCGTTGCAGCAGGAAGAACACGTTTGCAAAATGCGATCCTCCTTGTTGCAAGTTGTATCTTTTATATGTTCCTGATACCGGAATATATTCTGGTATTATTCCTCGCCATTATCATCGATTATTTTGCGGGTATCTGGTTGGAACGAACGACAGGTAAGAAGCGAAAATGGATTTTGATTCTCAGTGTTGTTTCAACGTGCATGATACTTTTCGTCTTTAAGTATTACAATTTTTTTATCGATAATACCAATCATATTGCCGAGCTCATTGGCTGGAATTATTCGATTACTGCATTACAGATTGCATTGCCTATTGGTCTCTCTTTTCACACTTTTCAAAGTCTGAGTTATGTAATCGACGTTTATAAAAATGAACAAAAGGCAGAGAAGGATTTTCTGACCTACTCCGTTTATGTGATGTTTTTTCCTCAGCTCGTGGCAGGGCCGATTGAGCGGGCAAGGAATCTGTTTCCACAATTTCACCGCAAGAAAATTTTCGACTATGAACAAGCCGCAGATGGCATGCGCCAGATTCTTTGGGGACTGTTTACCAAAGTTGTGATTGCAGATAATTGTGCAATTCTCGTCGATACGATTTTCAGATATTATGGAGGTGAAAGCGGTAGCACATTGTGGGTTGGCGCAGCACTTTTTTCAATCCAGATCTATTGCGATTTCAGCGGATATTCCAACATGGCACTCGGCATCGCCAAACTTTTCGGATTCAATCTGATGCAGAATTTCAACTATCCTTATTTCTCGCGTGACATTGCAGAGTTCTGGCGCAAATGGCACATATCACTTACCACCTGGTTCAGAGATTATGTCTACTTGCCGCTGGGAGGTAGCAAGGGCGGTACTTTCAAAGTAATCAGAAACACCTTCATCATTTTTCTTGTGAGTGGATTCTGGCATGGTGCCAACTGGACATTTGTCATTTGGGGATTTCTAAACGCGCTCTATTTTCTTCCGTTGCTTTTGTCCAAGCGTCACCGGAAGCATACAGGAATGATTGCCGAGGGAAAAATATTACCTTCCATTCGTGAAATCATTGGTATGGCCACCACGTTTTTTCTCGCAACAGTCGCATGGGTTTTTTTCCGTGCAGATAATCTGCATGTGGCCATTGAATTTTTGAAGAAGATGTTCAGCACATCGGCATTGACAATGCCGGCATACCGCGACTGGATTCTGGGTCTGTTCATCATTGCATTCATGATTGTTGAATGGCTCGGAAGGGCAAAACAACATCCACTTGAAATTAGCGCTTTGAGTCCATGGAAAAGACGCTCGATATATGCAATGGTCTTTGCAGGGCTTTTCTTTTATGCTGTGTACAACGCCAATCAGTTTATATATTTCCAATTCTGATGGCGATGAAAAAATTCCTTTTCAAAATATCGATAGCCGTTTGTTTAGCACTCATCCTGCACATCATTGCCGGATTTTACGCCGGAGGAAAAACGGATGCATATTATTTAAGATTTACCGGCCAACCACAGCAGTCGATGATTATTGGAACTTCGCGCGCAGCTCAGGGAATGGTGCCATCTCAGTTTAATCAACTGATTAAGGAAAATGGCTTCGAAGGACCTATGTACAATTTTGCATTCACATCTCTTACAAGTCCATTTGGAAAAGTGTATCTGAACAAAATCGAACAGAAACTAAATCCGAAGGTGAAGAATGGATTGTTCATCCTGACAGTGGAACCCTATTCCATTTGTATTCCACTCACGGATTCAACCGGACGAAAAGCCAAGCTTCCTGAATTAAAAGGTGCGTTGTACAATACGCATTTCACCAACGTCACACCGAATTACGAATACCTATTGCACAATTACACCAATGGCTGGGGCCATATGTTTCTGGAGCATTTCAATTTCACGGTCAATGAAATGGATCTGCAATCGGATGGCTGGCTCGAAGTGGATGTGACAATGGATAGTTTGAGTATCGCAAAGCGATCGAAGGGTAAGATTTCCAATCACCGCAAGTCAGTAGGACAATATGTCTTGTCACCAATGCGTGTTGATTATCTGGAGAAAACGATAGTGTTTCTTCAGCAGCATGGAAAGGTCTTCATGGTGCGATTGCCTGTTTCACAACCTATTTACGACGTGGAATTGGACATACTTCCTGAGTTTTCTGATGTCATTGCACGTACGGCCGAAAAAATGAATGTTCCATACAACGATATGAATGGAGCGAAGGAATTGTATCAATACAAAGACGGTCATCACATAGGTCGTGAGTCGGCTTTCGACTGTTCAGACAGCGTTGCTCGTTGGGTCTCTGGTCTATTGCAAGATGTTCAACGTTGAAAAGGTATGGCGCAGTTCATTACATTGCACGTGAATAACAATCACAACCATTGAGTAGCGTTACAGATGTTGAGTCGAAAAGTCGGAAGAGATTCTGGATGATCATGATTGTTGTTTATTGTCTGCTTGCGGTGTTCGCAACCATTCAAGCGCATCTCACAACGCATCTCGAGGACGGCAGGAATCTAACGAGCTACAACAACTATCTCATCTTTCGGCAGTCTTTCGTTCATCTGATGAACTACCAGGATATTTATCTGAAGTTCAAATATGAATACTGGGATGTCTTCAAGTACACACCAACATTTGCATTGTTCATGTTTCCTTTCGCCGTCTTACCGGTGATGCCGGGATTGCTGTTGTGGAATCTTGTCAATGTTGTTCTGGTCATCGTTGGATTGAACAATATCCCACTACTCAACTCAAAGCAAAAAGCAATCATTTTGCTTTTTTCAATGGTGGAAATAGCTACATCCATTCAGAATGAACAGAGCAATGCCCTTGTAACAGGATTGATTCTTTGCGCATTTGCGTTAATGGAAAAGCGAAAATTATTTCTTGCCGTCGGACTGATTGTATTCGTTGCATACGTCAAATTGCTTGGTGCAGCAGTGTTGATCATGTTCGCATTTTATCCGCGATTCTGGCGGGCGGTTCTATATGCAGCGTGTTGGACGATCATCTTTTTGTTGTTGCCATTGCTTGTTATAAGGCCCGATCAACTCATCTTCTTGTATAGTCGGTGGCTTGAAATATTGAATGATGATCTTGAGGGTAGCGGTGGATTGTCCATCATGACCATCATGCGTTCTTGGTTGTCGTTGGATTTTGGCGACATCTACATTCAACTTGCAGGAATTGCAGTGTTATGTACACCACTGATGTTCTGGAAAAAATTCAGCGACATGCAATCGCGGCTATTGTTTCTTTCTTCCATTCTTGTTTGGATAGTCATCTTCAATCATAAGGCCGAGTCGCCCTCTTTTGTGATTGCGGTGATTGGTGTAATTACATGGTATGTGATCAGCCCAAAGAATTTGATAAATACTGCACTTCTAATTTTGTGTTTTGTATTTACGCAATTGTCAGCAACAGATTTATTTCCTGCATATCTACGCCATGGATTCTTCGAGACACATGCCATCAAGGCATTGCCATGTGTGCTCATATGGATAAAAATGAATGTGGATATTGTCAACCATCTTCGTGGTCAACAGAGTTTTCCTCAAATCAGCCACCAACAATCTTCCTTATCTCATTGAGTTTCATCAATGCTTCGATAGGAGTAATGGTGTTGAGGTCGAGATTCAAAATTTCTTCTCGGATTTGAGCAAGTGACGGATCATCCAATTGGAAAAAGCTGAGTTGACTTGCGGTACTTTCTCTTGCGGCTTTGGCTACATCTGCATTAGATTGAGAAGTAAGTCCTTCTCGTGTGTGTGATTTTTCAAGATGTTGTAGAATGTCTTTGGCGCGCTCCACCACTTTCACCGGCATACCTGCCATGCGCGCTACATGTATTCCAAAGCTGTGATTGCTCCCGCCGGGAGAAAGTTTTCGTAGAAAAATAACTTTGTTGCCAACTTCTTTCACGCTCACGTTATAGTTTTTGATACGCGGGAATGACGACGTCATTTCGTTCAATTCATGATAGTGCGTGGCAAACAATGTCTTCGCTTTTGCTTTCGTGTTTTCATGAATGTATTCTGCGATGGACCACGCGATACTCACACCGTCATAAGTAGAAGTACCTCGTCCGATTTCATCAAGAAGCACAAGACTGCGATCAGAAAGATTGTTGAGAATGCTCGCAGTTTCATTCATCTCCACCATGAAAGTAGATTCACCACTGCTGATGTTATCGCTTGCACCTACACGTGTGAAAATCTTATCAATGATGCCAATGTCTGCGGCTTTCGCGGGAACAAATCCACCCATCTGAGCCATCAAAACTATGAGGGCCGTTTGCCGCAGGACAGCGCTTTTTCCTGACATATTCGGACCGGTGATCATCATCACCTGTTGTTGATCGTTGTCGAGATATATATCGTTGCTTACATACTCCTCGCCATGCTGTAATGATTGTTCAATAACCGGATGACGGCCTTCAAGAATTTTGATCACTGTGCTGTCATTTACTGAAGGCTTCACGTAATTGTTCTTGATGGCCACTTTGGCTAGGCTCATCAACACATCTAGCTGTGCGATGATTTGGGCATTCAATTGTATAGCCGCTGTGAAATCCGCAACGGCAAGAGTGAGCGCATTGAACAAACGCAATTCTATCGATGTAATTTTTTCTTCTGCACCGAGAATTTTCTGTTCGTAGATTTTGAGTTCTTCAGTGATGTATCGTTCAGCATGTGTGAGCGTTTGTTTTCTTATCCACTCCGCTGGCACTTTGTCTTTGTGTGTATTTCTTACTTCAAGATAATATCCGAAAACATTGTTGAAGGAAATTTTCAAAGATGGAATACTTGTTCTTTCACTTTCTCTTTCCTGTACTTTTTGAAGATAATCTTTGCCATGTAAACTGAGCAAACGCAATTCGTCCAATTCATCATTTACACCATCAGCGATTACTTGTCCTTTGTTCAGCGCAATCGGTGCGTCGGGATGTAACTCATGCGCTATGCGATCGCGTATCGGAACGCATGCGTTGAACTGCGCTCCAAAGGCGGCCATTTGTTCATTTCCCGAATGCTCAAGAAAAATTTTGAGGGGTGAAATGATGTCAAGCGATTTTTTGATGTGCAACATTTCTCTTGGAGAAATACGGCCAACAGCAACCTTTGAAATCAATCTTTCCAGATCGCCTATTTGCTTCAGTTCACCTTGTAACCTTTCCAATTCATCAATGCGCGATGCGAAATACTGGACCACCTGATGACGTTTTTCGATCTGCACAATTTCTTTCAGCGGCAGCAGCAACCAGCGGCGCATCATGCGCGATCCCATCGGTGTCACCGTATGATCTATCACCCGCAATAGAGTAGTCGCATTGTCATTGGTGCTCGAAACCAATTCCAGGTTGCGAATAGTAAAACGATCGAGCCACACAAATTGATCTTCTTCAATACGCGAAATCTGAGAAATATGATCAACCTTATCGTGTTGTGTTTCCGCCAGGTAGTGCAGCACGGCACCTGCGGAAATAACGCCCAAATCAAGATCTTCAATGCCGAATCCTTTCAGGCTTTTCGTTTCAAAATGCTTTTGCAATAGTTCAGTTCCGAAATCTTTTGTGAAGACCCAATCGTCCAAACGGAAAGTGTAAAATTTATCTCCGAAAATTTCTTTGAATTCTTTTTCAAATTGCTTTTGGTAAAGCACTTCGTTGGGACGAAAACTCTGAAGCAGTTTATCGATGTACTCATGTGAGCCTTGTGCTGTTAAAAATTCACCTGTGGAAATGTCAAGAAAAGAAACCCCACTGTTCTTACTGTGGATACTTACCGCTGCCAGAAAATTGTTACTTCTGGTGTCAATGGTTTTATCGTTGTAGGAGACACCCGGTGTCACCAGCTCAGTAACGCCGCGTTTCACAATTGTCTTGGTCAGTTTGGGATCTTCCAGTTGATCACATATCGCCACGCGATTGCCGGCTCTAACCAGTTTAGGCAAGTAAGTATCCAATGAGTGATGCGGAAAGCCTGCCAGTTCCACATAGGCTGCAGAGCCGTTTTTTCTCTTGGTAAGCACAATGCCCAAGATGTGAGAAGCCCTGATGGCGTCTTCACCAAACGTCTCGTAAAAATCACCAACACGGAAAAGAAGCAATGCGTCAGGATATTTCGCCTTAATCGTATTGTATTGCTTCATCAAGGGTGTTTCAACTACTTCAACTCTTTCCTTCTCTTCAGACATAGCCCCGGATTTATTCATAGATCTACCTGCAATTTAGAAACAAAAGTATTAGAAAAGCAAAACTGCCGTTTCATTTCTGAGGACGGCAGCTTCGCAATCATGTAAAAATCGTTTCACGACAAACGTATTGTGATTTTTCAGTTGAAGGCGCCCGTGAAACCTACGTTTATAAACACCGAAACGCCTTTTATTGACAATCTTATCGAAATACAGAAGGGCATTCAATCCAAGTGAAATATTCAAGTTGCTTATGCCACTTTCAATTGACTCAGCTTACTTCTTGAAAATTTCTCCTTCGCATATTGAAGCGTGACTTTGAATTCCTTTTCGTTTTGAGAAGGCAATTCAAACATGGCATCTGTCATAACGGCTTCACAAATGGATCTCAAGCCTCGCGCACCCAGTTTGTATTCCATCGCTTTCTCAACGATGAAGTCGAGTACTTTTTTATCGAAGGTCAACTTTACACCATCGAGTTCAAAAAGTTTCACATACTGTTTGATGAGTGCGTTTTTCGGTTCCGTAACAATTCTGCGTAAAGCTTCTTCATCCAATGGATCCAGGTAGGTGATCACCGGAAAACGCCCGATCAATTCAGGTATCAATCCGAATTTTTTTAAATCAAGCGGAGTGATATACTGTAGGAGATTGCCCATGCTGAATTTATGAGCGCTGCTGTTGTAGCCAATGGCAGAAGTATTTATTCGTCTGTCGATAAGTCTGTCGATACCGTCGAACGCTCCGCCGCAAACGAAAAGAATATTTTTTGTGTTGACCTGAATGAGTTTTTGTTCAGGATGTTTTCTTCCACCTTGCGGAGGAACACTCACCACAGAACCTTCGAGCAATTTGAGCAATGCCTGTTGAACACCTTCACCGCTCACGTCTCTGGTGATGCTTGGGTTATCACTTTTGCGCGCTATTTTATCAATCTCATCAATAAAGATGATCCCTCTTTCTGCTTTGGCCACATCGAAATCAGCATCCTGAAGTAAGCGCGATAGAATGCTTTCAACATCTTCACCAACATATCCGGCTTCGGTGAGTACTGTAGCATCGGCAATCGCGAAAGGAACTTTCAGCATTTTAGCAATGGTTTTTGCCAAAAGCGTTTTACCTGTTCCTGTTTCACCCAACAGAATCACATTGGATTTTTCTATTTCCACGCCATCCACATCCTTGCGAGTGTACTGGGTTATTCTCTTATAATGATTGTATACAGCAACGCTCAGAAATTTCTTCGCCTCATCCTGACCAATGACGTATTCATCCAGGAATTTCTTTATTTCTGCAGGCTTTTGCATTTGAAACTGCAGATCTGTCTTGACCTCAGAATTGGATCCCTTGGCTTCTTCACTGACAATCTGGTGAGCTTGTGACGCACAATCGTCGCAGATATGACCGCTGATGCCCGCTATCAATATCGAGACTTCGCTTTTCTTTCTTCCGCAGAACGAGCAATTGATTTCTTTCATGACTTTATAAATGACGCCCGAGGGCACTTATGGCAAAGATAGGTCATTCAAATGCCCTTTTACACAGTCTAAAAATGAAGGAATCAATTCATTGTAACCCTATTGAAAAAGCACCGTAGAAAGTCCGAACAATAAACTATATCCCATGAAATACATTATTTCTGCTTTCACGATTTCCGCTTTGGCGATGATGTCCTTCACAGTGTCTGACAAGATTCAGTTTGTCGACTTTTTCGGCATGGCCTATCAGAAGAGCTTTGATGGACTTGAAAAACTTTCGGACTCAAAAACCGGCAATTGGGAATTTGAAAAATCCATTGGTGATTTCAATCAATGTCGTATCAGATTCGATTTGGATAAAGGCGTTCATGCCGTCGATTTCATCATGTATCTTCAAGATGAATCAACCGCGGAGCAGTTTCTTGGGCGATTTGAAATGCAGATTCAGCAAGTGTTTCCGACAGAGAAATACGTGCGTTCGGAGAAGAAGTTGGCCACAGGAAATTTAATCAGCTATGAATTTAGAAGCGATGATCCGGCTTTGAAAGCGAGGAATCCTCAGGTGTATTTGCAGGCCACAACAAAAGATGGTTTACCACAAATGATTATCACACTCTACGAACCTTTGAGCCGTAAGAAGTAACTAGGGGAAGAATAAAAAATTGAAACGCTGCGGTCTATCAGGCCCAGCGTTCTCCTTTTTTATCCTTCACGTCATTTACCCATTGTTTGATTTTCTGTTCATCTTGCTTTTTACATATAAGAAGAATTTCTTTGGTGTCTACTACGATATATCCATTCAAGCCATGGATCACGGCGAGTTTACCTTTGGGCATATTCACAACGTTATCGGCACAATTATGAAGCATGACATCTTTGCCAACCACTCCATTGTGGTGCGCGTCGTGTGCAAGATGTGCATGTAGAGATCCCCAAGTTCCAAGATCGCTCCATCCAAAATCACTCAATACGACGCTTACATTTTTTGCTTTTTCCATGATGCCATAGTCGATGGAAATATTGTCGCACGCGGGATAAATTCTTCCGATAAATTCCACTTCGCCTTCGGTGCCATAAATACCCTGGCCTTCGGCAAAGGCCCGGTACATATCAGGAAGATTCGACTCAAACGCGTGAAGAATGGCATTTAGTTTCCAGATAAAAATGCCTGAATTCCAGTAAAAGTCGCCGCTTGCAATGAAATCTTTTGCGAGTTCGAGATCCGGTTTTTCGGTAAACGTTTTTACACGTTTTACTTTTTCATGTTGTGCTTTTTTGTCGTCAGCCCACTGAATATAACCATATCCGGTATCGGGCCTGGTAGGCTTAATGCCAAGTGTCACCAGATTGCCTGTGTCTGTTGTCTGTTTGATGCTTGTTTCAATGATGTTTCTGAATTCATCGTTGTTGAGAATCAAATGATCACTGGGTGCAACGATGATGTTGGCATCTGGCTCGCGTTCGGCAATCCAGAAAGTAGCGTATGCAATACAAGGCGCAGTATTGCGCATATACGGTTCACAAAGCACTTGCTCGGGTTGAAGGTCGGGAAGTTGCTGCAGCACCAGATCTTTATAGCGCTCATTTGTCACTACCAGAATATTTTCCTTAGGACAAAGCGGTACAAATCGATCATAGGTCATTTGTATAAGCGTTCGGCCAACACCCAAAATATCATGAAACTGCTTGGGTAGTGAAGTGCGACTCATGGGCCAGAAGCGGCTTCCAATGCCACCCGCCATGATTACGCAATAATTTTTTTTATCCATTGATTTCCTTTTTCCTTTTTACCAGTGAATGAACCACTGGATGCAGGCTGTAAATATCACATACTATGGCGCGTAAATCACGAAAGTCGTTGCAGAGCTGAGCGAAGACTTTGAATTGCATCATTCACGTCTAACATGGAGGCAGTTCCAACTGAGAGTCGGTACCAGTTGGAGTTTTTGGAGGCTCCAAAAGCGCTGAATGGCACCAATGCGAGCTTGGCATCATTCAATAAATATCCGGTCATTTGCTCTGTGGTTTCAATCACCAGACCAGCAGGAGTTTTCTTTCCTTTCAGATTGAACTGAACCGTCAGATACATCGCGGCCATAGGAGCAATAGCGTTGACGTTGTACCCCTCATTTTTCAACGAGATGATTCCATCGTAAAAGCCATTCAATCTTTGCTCGATGTTGATCTTGATGTTTTTCAGGTAGCTATTCACAGCTGCGTCATTTTTCAGAAAACGTGCGGTAGCCACTTGCTCGGCTTTTGGAGACCATGCTCCTATATGTCCGAGTATGTTCTTCATTTTATCGATTACTTTTTTCGGTCCGAAAGACCAACCAACGCGAACACCGGTAGCGGCGAAAGACTTCGAAATGCCATCTACAAATATTACGTATGGGCGCAGTTCAGGTCTCAAACTCACAGGATCGACATGTGTTGTTTCGCCATAAGTGAGTGCCATATAAATTTGATCGTACATCAGATAAAGCGGTTTCTCTGCCGGGCTTCGCCTTTGATTTTCCTCCAACACCAAGTCGCAAATTTTTTCCAGTTGCGATTGAGAGAAGGCTGTTCCAGTTGGATTCAGCGGCGAGCAAAGAGCCAGAAGAGCTGCCCCTTCGAGAGATTCTCTCAAATCGTCGGCAACCGGCAGAAAATTATTTTCAGGCGTTGTTTCGACTAAAACGGCTTGCGCATGAGTAAGATGTGTATAGTGATTGTTGTTCCAACTTGGAACCGGAAACACCACCTTGTCACCGGGATCAACCACAGCCTGGAAGATAGCGTAGATCAAAGGTCTGGCGCCACCTGCAATAAGGACTTCGTTTTCAGAATAATCAAGATGTTGCCAGTTTTTGATCAACGCGGATACGGATTTCCTCAGATCAGCAATACCGTCCGCTGCGGGATAATTTGTCTCGTTCTCATTATAAGCGCGAATGATTTCAGTTTTCAATTCATCGGGAATAGAAAATATTTTAGGATCGAAATCACCAATGGTGAAATTGTAGATTTTTTCTCCTTTGGAGATAAGTTCGCGTATTTCCCCTGCAAGCTTGATGATTTCCGAACCGACAAGATTTTCGGCCATGGATGAAACTCTGAAATCCTTTCCTGCAGCTGTTGCTGTATTGTTCATATACTTTCTTGTTTGTGCCTGACATTATTGCCGGCAAAGTGTGAAGCGCTGCGAATGTATTGTTTTTTGCAATATAAGAAATGATGCACTATGCTTTTAGCAAGGATTTAATGCGCCCGATAGATGGACAGTTTACATCCATAAAATCAATCCGGTATACAATAGAAAGGCGTAAAAAAGAAGCGACATTGCAAATTGATATAAATAGGCAAGGGCAAGGCCGCCACCATTAATGGCATCTGTTCGATTACTGTATATGCCGGGGTGCGAGTTCATGGTCTTCATCGCAACTGCGGCAAATGCAAAAGCCATGAATGCAAGTATAGCACCAGGGGCAAGCAGTGTTAGAAGTGAAGCTTCAAATGTTATTTGACCTGAAGTAACTGCGATGAATTGTATTGCCCGAAAGACCCAAGCCAATACCGAGAATACCACACTGCTGGTTGCATTGGTATTTCTCTTGAGTGAATCTTCTATCTTAAGTACATTGTTTTCGAATGGTACGAAATACGTATCGACATTCTTTTTTTCGGTTGACACGATTTTTCGTTTCAAATCTAGATTTTTTTTCGACGTTGCGTTTTGATGCTTTTCACATGTGCTAAAGCAGGCATTTTTTTCTAAGCCTTTAGAAGGTAAAATAGTGTGATTTTCCGCGGTCAATTCTGCATCGGTGTCCATCAGAGCGGCCGACTCAGACTCATCATGGACATGCTTCGATAGCGAAGGTGAAGCATGGTGTCGCTCAATGTGAAACCCACCGGTGTAGCGGCGTTTCTCTATACTGCAACTTTGAAGGATGAACAGAGATAATAGCCCTGCAATGAAAATGTTTTTCATAGATATACTTATTAAGCGATTTAGCTAAAGGAAGTATTTTCCTTTCATGCAATTCAAAAGTATATCGCCGAATTGGACAAAAAACTAGTCGAATTTCTCGAATAAAAAATTGTTGTGTGGATACTTTGTGATGTGAATTTGTCTCACACGTTCATACAAAATTTCTTTGAGTTGATCGATGTTCGTTTTCTCCTGTGCAGAAATGAAAACAACATCTTTATCGTTCAGTCGGGACATCCAAGAATGCTGCAATTCCTCGAGCGTGATGTTTTCCTTCACTGCCGGTGTGAGATCGTCTTCTTCTTTGGGGGTGTGCTTATAAGCATCCATCTTATTAAAGATGATCATCATCGGTTTATCACCCGCGCCAATTTCGCGCAGTGTATCGTTCACTACTTTGTATTGTTCTTCAAATTGCGGATGAGAGATGTCGACAACATGCAGCAGCAAATCAGCCTCGCGCGTTTCGTCCAGAGTGCTTTTAAATGATTCGATGAGCTGGTGTGGAAGTTTTCTGATGAAACCTACCGTGTCCGTTAAGAGAAATGGAAGATTCTCAACCACGACTTTGCGCACAGTTGTATCGAGTGTTGCGAAGAGTTTGTTTTCTGCGAAAACGTCGCTTTTTGACAAGAGATTCATCAATGTGCTTTTTCCGACGTTGGTATATCCAACTAGAGCCACGCGGATCAAAGCGCCACGATTGCCGCGCTGCGTAGACATCTGACGGTCGATATCTTTCAATTGGTCCTTTAGCAATGAAATTCTATCGCGAACAATCCTTCTATCTGTTTCAATTTCCTGCTCACCGGGTCCGCGCATTCCGATACCACCTCGCTGTTTCTCGAGGTGACTCCACATTCGTTTGAGCCGTGGAAGCAAGTATTCATATTGGGCAAGCTCGACTTGTTTTTTGGCATGTGCTGTCCTTGCGCGAGAGGCGAAAATGTCTAAGATGAGATTGTTGCGATCGATAATTTTCACGCCTGTTTCCTGAAATTCACTTTCTATATTTCTCAATTGCGATGGAGCGAGTTCGTCATCGAAAATGATAAGTGCGGGCTTGTGTTCTTTGACATAACTTTTTATTTCTTGTAATTTTCCTGATCCAACAAACGTGCGCGAATCGGGTTTTTCCATGTTCTGTGTGAAGCGATTCAGACAGCGTGCATTGGCTGTCTCAGCGAGAAACTCAAGTTCATCGAGATATTCGTCAAGTTGCTCTCGTGTTTGTTTTTGCGTAATAATTCCCACCAGAATGCAAGTTTCCGGTTCGGTGCTCGTCGCAACGGTTTTCGTCTTTTTTTCGATCAAAATAATTCAGATTTATCGGGGCAAATTTCGCGCTATTGCGCTTTAAGACTCAATACAAAATCTGCAATCGCATCGATTTGCTCAATTGTCAGCATGTCTTTTTGCGGTGGCATGGAACCTTTTCCTTCAGAAATTCTGTCGATGATTTCAGCTTTGTTCATTGCAGTTATGCTAATGTCTTTCGCTCCGGCATAACGTTGTTTACCATCGAAGCCGTGACAAATTGCGCAACGTGACTGATAAATTTTCTGCACAGTAGCGGCATCTGGTTTACCTGCAGAAACAGGAACAACAGACGTATTGTTTTGGCAAGCGAAAAATGAAACAGCAAAGAATGCCGTCGACGCAATCAGAACCAGCCTCTTCCTGCTCCAACTTCTCTGAAAGGCCATGGAATACTGAGTAAAATAAGTATAAGTGCTGTGAGGTAGTAGAAGAATATCATTCTGTGTTTACTCCAGTGCTCGCTTTGGCGTTTTGCTCTTACATAGCCAACAGTGACTAGAACGGTGGCAAGCGCCATCCCTAATAAATGCTCTACAACATAAAAGCGTGCAATCGGGTTTTTCATAATCCTACCTGATTCTATAAACTGAGCAATCATAGGACTTGTAAAATAGAGAATCAATCCGAGGAGAAGCTGCGTATGCAAAGTGGCCAAAGAAAGCAAGGCCATTTTTCTTTCTGTTTCCTTAAATGGTCTGTACATTCTGAACAAGCTATCGATGATGGTTGCCATCATAAAGATGAATACCAGCCAGCGCAATGCTGAGTGGAGATGAAGCAGGCCTGTGTGCATATAGTTCCTTGGTTTTTGCCAAATCTAAAAAAAAATGTCCTTTTGCCACAATTAAAGTTGGCTAAGAATTTTAAGCATATCAATTACCTAAGGAATTTCATCAAAGAAATGACAACGATTTCTTTTTTTTAGGGGCTATCTCTCCCGACTTTTGTCGTGTATGAACCGAATTCTATATAATATCACATGTAGTGTTGATGCAGAGATACATGAAGAGTGGCTCGACTGGATGATGTTTACTCATATTCCTGATGTCATGCGTACGGGGATTTTTCTTGAGAATCGAATCTGTCGTATACATGAATATGAAGAGAATGGAATCACATATGCCATTCAGTATATCAGCAAAAGTAAATCTGACCTGGATCGATATCAGCGTGATTATGCTCCGGCGTTGCAGAAGGACCACTTTGATCGCTACGGTGAAAAAGTTGTTTCTTTCCGCACAATATTAGAGATACTACATGAGTCGAAGACGCCATTTGCGGACGTTTTTCCGAATTGAGTAGTTGTAAGGGATCAACCCCATTCATGAAAACTTTCCTTATTGTTTTCTTCGTCTGATTCAAGAATGTTGTTGTCATAATCCAGCCAAATTTCGAAGTCCGCATTTGGATCGTATATCCAATAATCGGGTAGAATAATGCTGATCACAGCATTTTCACCACCTGGAATAGCCGGAATTTTCTCATGAACATACATCAAGCCTGCACCTTCAAACTCTGATCTGTTATCAATCAGCAGAAGCAAATTCGTTTCTATGCTTGTTGTGTTTCCTTTATTATTGATACTGACCTGAATGAGAGTGCCATTGTTTTCTTCATCGAAGAATATCCAGTTGTCAATCATATGATTTTTCGAAGTCTTTTTATTGAGTAGGACAAGATCAACCTTTTGTTTTTTACTGGAAACTTGTTGTGAAGTCGGCTTGATGTAAACCGGATTTTCTAGCCAATACTTTTCCGTATAGTTGTCTTCAAGGACAAGTGTCAGTTCTTCTGCAATCTCTTCAATCTCTTCAATCTCTTCAATCTCTTCCTCGGATTCGTTACATGATCCGGAGTATATATTGATGTATTCAAAAATGGCTTTCAATCCTTCAGGTCGAATATGATCTTTGGTGAAAGTGTTGGTCTCACGTACCGAAATCATAACAGTATAGACAGAACAGTGATCAAGATCTAAGTAAAATTGTGCGAGAATCAATCCGAATATGTAGTTCGTTGCTTCACTTTGCGGATTGTTGATTGTTGCACGATATGCGCACTGAAACGCATTCATCGGGTTGAAGTAGTCATGCAGCGATTGCGTGTAAGCAAGTATTACAAGATCCTCATTGCTGATCACTTTTGCAGGTTCGTAGAAGTCCTGGTTTTCGTAAATGGGTATTTGAAGTATGGAGTCAATTGCCAAAGGTTGAAGCTTATATTTCTTCGAAAGATGATTTTTCATCGTGCGAATATTTTGTGATTCGCCCCAACCGAGTGCGTTGATCAGTGCAATCTTTTGATCAAGAGGAATGGATACGTTGTCGAAAAATTTGAGATGCGCATCTGTCAATTTGAACTGCTGTATTTCATGATTTTCACGTTGAGAAATCACATCGCTTATTAATGATATATCGCTATATGCTTTTGCAAAAAATGTAGATGTGAGAGGTGAGTCAGCGTTTGCATTCAACACAAACGAAAGCACGGTAAGAAGAAGAGCGAATATTTTCATTTCATTCATGAGCTACTACAAATTTAGACAAGGTTGAATTGCATGAATGAAGCACGACCTTCATATTTTTAGATTAACCTATCCAGCCATGTCTTATTGATCGCGCTTCATGAATGTGACCATCTCATTGGAATTGATGGTTTTTAGCACAAGTTGATAATACCCTTGAGGCAAATGCGAAACATCAAGACTGAATAGATGAAAACCGGTCTTTGTCAAAGTTTCGCTCATTTGCAAAACCCGTTTGCCTAGCCTGTCATAAACGAGGATTTGAATATCACCGTTAACCGGAGAAATAAATCGTACATGTAAATCTGAACTGCTTGGATTTGGGTAGGGAGGAAGCAATACGAGTCCGTTGTTCTCTGTTGCATTGCAAGTAGTGTTGTCCGCTGGATTGATGTCGGTGTATTGATTTGAAACAGGTTCCGCTTCCACGCATAAGTATGGAAATTGGTAACCTTCGAAATGCAATTGCGAATGAAAAGCATAGTCCATGGACATTCCCGGAAGCAATGATCCATTCCAAATTTCGCTTACTGGCGCATCGTTGCCTATTTGCCAATTCATCAAAAGTTGGGTGACTACAATGTTGCCGGAATTGACTACGCGAGCAGTAAGTAGCTGTCCTGCCAAATTCGATTGGAGTTCTAAATGTTGCAACATGACATCGTATCGAGGAAAGGCCACGTTAACAATTCTTGCTGTGGTATCAGCGCATCCGGCGGTATTGGTGACAATGAGTTGCGTCAGAAAAGTTCCGTTTAAAGTGAAGGTGAAGAAAGGTTCGTATTCGATGCTTTCATGCGTATCACCAAAAATCCAGAGTGCGGAGTTAGCTCCAACAGATTCATTGTTGAATTGGACTTCGAAAGGAGCTTCACCAATCTCCGGTGTATAAGAAAACGCCGCAACAGGATTTGCCCATACAGGAATTTGCTGTGAAACGAAATGGGTACATCCATTCTGCGTGGTGACGAGAAGTGTCGTCGGAGTCAAACCTGTATTCGCAAAAGTGAATGTTGGTGTAGGTCCATCTAAATCGGTCTGACTGTTAACAATCCAATGCCATGAAATGATTGGGTCTTGCGCGTTTGAAGTTGATTCATTGACGAAGGTGTAAGCAACATTCTGACAAGCATTTCTTACATCGAAATCGGCTATCGGTTTATTGAAAATGGTAACAGGACTGTTGTAGGTATTTCCGCAACCATTTGCTGTCATCACGTTAAAAGAGACATCGTAAATTCCACTTTGAGCGTAGAAGTGTGTTGGACTCGTGAGAGTTGATCCTGTATTGTCTCCAAAATTCCATGCACGAGAAATGACATTTCCGGTTTGTGAATTATCAATAATACCATTGAATGAAGTAAGTGCTCCCTGGCATGTTCCACTCGTTGTAAAACTTACCAATGGAGACGGAAGAATTTCGAGAAATGATGCTTGCTGAGATACACAGCTGTGATGATCTGTTACTTCAAGGTTTACGTTGTAGAATCCGGGTGCAGCGAATTCAGTTGAGACTTCTGCGCCGCTATAGTTAATCCCATTTATGATCCAATCCCAATTAATTAGTGTTCCTTCGACAGATGAAGAAAGATCAGTAAATGTCACAGGTAAATTCTGACAAAATTGATCAGTTGAAAATTGAACATCAGGTTTTTGAAATACGTGAATAGTATCCAGCACTGTAGAGCTACAACCGGAGGAAGCAACAACATATAGTTCGATATAGTAATCACCCGGTACTGCAAATTCATGTAGGACGGATTCGCCGGAACCCAGAAAAGTGTCTCCAAAATTCCACTCAAACGTATCAATTATTTCATCGAAGGTTGCGGATAATGAAGTGGAAGCGTCTTCGCACAATCCTGTTGCTTCAAATCCAATTTGTGGCGCAGTGCCAAGAATATTGATGTGGATAGTATCCAAGGCAATGCAGCCAAAGCTATCTGTTACCGCGACGTTGTAATCACCTGAGTTGCTAACGATGAAAGTAGAATCAATGGAGTCGTCATTCCATTCAAATTGCAGATCATTGAATGAATGTGGAAGCAGTCCAATTGAATTTCCTGCGCAAAGGTTTTGATCAGGTCCGAGTGTAACTATTGCAGAAAGTGAATCGATCGCGACATGAAATGTTTTGGTGAATGTGCAGAGATTTTCATCAGTAATTGTCAAGGAATATTCGCCTGGATCTAAGATTTCAATGGAAGAATTGGAAGTGTTATCACTCCATTGGAAACTATAATCTATTTCTTCGAGATTTGTATTCCAGCTAAATGCATTGCCCAAACAAACGATGGACGAATCCGGTATCATTGTGTTTCCAGGATATGTAACCACTACTGTGTCAGTCAAAACTCTGCCGAAATTGTCGGTCATCGTTAGGTAATATTCGCCGCCTTCGGTTACATTGATGCATTGAGAATTTTCACCGGTAGACCAATTATATGAAGTGAAATATTGCGGGGCACAAAGTTCTGTCGCGCAAAAACCATACGGAATGTTTACATCAGGTATTTGAGTAAATGCAGGGGAATATTTTTCAGCAAGATATTCTTCCACTTGCAAAATTTCGTTATCTGAAAGTGGAGCGCTATAGATGATAATTTCGGCCATTTCACCCCACCAAGAGCGATAAAAAATCCCAAGTTCTTGCGTCAGGTGTGACGCCTGCACATCTTCAGAAGTTTTGAGGGATGCGATAAAAAATTGCGATGGAACTTCAGTTGTGAATGGATCTATTTGTTGAAGATTAAGTCGAGTGATTCCGCTACGGACACCGACATGAGAAAATTGATTGTCCCAAAAAGTTTTATTCGGACCTCTCAAAAAATTCAATCCCCCGATCCAACCCATGAGAGGTCTGGGAGAGCCTGGAACGGCATCCGGATGTTCTTTCATTACCCAAAAGAAAGTTCGGCCATTGGGTATTTCTGTAAAGCTGAAATAATCAGATTCGCCATCGAAGGAAATAACGGGATGACCATTGAAACCATCGACAATGAGTTCGGGCTGCACAGAGGGAAATGGACTAATTGCATGACGGGCATTCGCGCTTTGGTCGTCCCATTGCTGAACCAAATTATTGTCTGTGGTTAGGCCGGTGTTCACATCCAGCCAAATCTCGAGTCCACCAAGATCTGCCGGACTGAATTGTGCTTGCGCGAAGGCATGCATACCCAATATCAGCCATAAAGCTACACCCAGTTTTTTTGAGAAATGTTGTAATAACATAAGGAAGTTCGAAATTAGGCCACTGATCGGAAAAGTAAATCGTTCATTCGACTTTTCCACCTTAAATATAGTGACTGAAATTGAAGAACATTCGCACATTTTATAGTGAAATCACTTCATCGCTGAAAACGCGGGGGTCGTTTGTGCAGAATTCTGCGTGGATGTTTGCCTCATCCGGTGTGTCGATACTTATTCAGTTTGTGTTCTTCACCATTCTGGCGAGAATTTATTCTCCAGCAGTTTATGGTGTCTATGGAATATTCAATTTGTATGTTTCAACTTTGGGTAACGCATCCACTTTTGGATATCACCAGGCGTTTGTTATACCAAAAGAGGAAAGGAAGTTTTCAGCGCTGTTGAGGTTGTCGATTTGGATTTCAGTAGTCTTTTCCATTGCAGTGACGATTATGTCGTTTTGTTTTGGTAAAAGTATTCTGAGCGCTTTTGAACACGACGAACTGGGGAATTGGATTTACTGGATTGGGCCGGCCATTTTGTTGATGTCATTTGACAGAATTACATCTGACTGGGCAGTGCGTAACAAGGAATTCAGGAAACAAACGTGGTGGTCTACATCAACGACATTGTTGGCAAAAGTTTTTAATGCGCTATACGGCTGGCTTATTTCGGCAACAGCCGCCGGACTTGTCTATACGACTTTGTTTCAACATGGAATGAGGACAATTACGTATTGCGGTTCTGTGCTACATGATTTCAAAGTGCAGATGAAATTGCGATTCACCCGTGCTGAATTGTATGCTGTTGGAAGGGAGTACAAGGAATTTCCACTTTACATCTATTGGGGAAATGTGATCAATATTTTCTCGAATAATTTGCCCGCGGCCTTATTGATTAAGCTTGGATATAGTGTTGATGCCATTGGATTTTATTCCTACTCGTTGATTATTCTTGATTTGCCGATAAGAATGTTGGGAGCGGGAGTTTATTCTGTGTTTGCGCAAAAGGCGAGTGAGCTTGTTCACGGAAGGATGCATGAGTTGGCCGGAATCACATGGAAGTTATATCGCGGTATTGTTCTGATATCATTGCTCTTCTCCGTTTTCATTTTTGCGTTCGGAGAAAAGTTTTATTTACTTCTACTGGAAGAACGTTGGTCGACAGCTGGTAGAGCCGCTGAAGTTCTCATCATATTTTATTTCTTCCGGATGATTTCGTCTCCGCTCTCGTCTTTGTTCAACATACTCAGGAAGGAGCGTCAATTCTTCATTTTTCAATTGGTTTTGACTGTTGTGAGAGTACTGGGATTGGTGATTGGTTCGTGGTACACCACAGATTTTGTAACACTGATGTTGATCTACTCTTTAGTCAATGCCATCATGTATTTCGCTTTCTGTATCTGGATTTTCAAGCTGATAAATTTCTCTATCTGGAAAGTAACTTCTTTCACGTTGTTCACCAGTATTGCCGGATTTGGTTTGGGCTATGTCATCAGAATGTTTCTTCTTTAGTCTTTGTGTTTTTTACCACCGAGATTTTCGGTGAAGCCCCTGCTAACAGTTTTTGAATCTTGAATTTTTGAATTATCAGAACGGTTTTTGATTCTTGATTTTTTTTTGATCATGGAGAATTGGAGAACTTTCAGTACGTGTTTGACGAACGGTTTTTGAATCTTGAATTTTTGAATTGTCAGAACGGTTTTTGAACGCTAAATTTTCTTCATCACGGAGAATTGGAGAAATGGAGATCTTACAGCGCGTGTTTGACGGACAGTTTTTGAATTTTGAATCTTGAATTTTTGAATTGTCAGAACGGTTTTTGAATCTTGAATGAGTGAAAATGAACAAAGGCGCCATTGGCGCCTTCGTTCTTGCACTCGCTTTACAAACAGGTTACTTCCTTCACCTGATGTAACTTTTTATCATCGTTGAATGATTTCAGTTGAACTCTTGAGTAAAGATAGATTGATCAAATGAAAATTGTTGGAGTGTCGAGCCATAATCACCTGAATAAATATCATTTCCAAAAGAGGCGATTTTCATTTTTCAGATACGATTTGATGTTATTCGTTTTTTACTGAACATATCAAAAACTATCCAAATCAACCGGTCTCATTACACCGAACCATTTCAATATGACTTCGCCAACATCAGGAACAATTACGTGTATGAGATAAACACCACTGGCGATGGGTATGTTCTTGTGGTTCTTTAAATCCCAATCGAGTGAAGTCAATGGATCTGATTTATTGTATTGCCTGATGATTGTTCCGTTGACATCATAGATAACAATTTTACAAGCATTTGGAAGGTTCGTAATCTTCACACGGTTGTCGAGTTTGTTTGTTTCGTAAGTTGAAAAAGCGTAGTACGGATTCGGAACGATGTTGATGCACGATAGTGATGAACTTAGTGCGTCGTGGCGACCGGTTTCGCTATTGATGCCTTCTGTCGTAAATGTGTAAAGCGGATTCCACCAGTTTATAGCGTCTGTAAAATCGGTCGTAGTTGGATGTGTTACATCGTACTTCTTATAAGGAGTTGCAACGCGCAATTCGATGCGTGCTTTTCCGGGAACCAAACCATCGGCCATGCTTTTCATTTGTGAGCTGGAATTGAGGATGGCAGATCCCACCCAAGTGCACGCACCATAAATTTCCCTCAAAGCGCTTGAATTGAATGTGCCATTTGCACCGCGTTTGGCGTAGAGATAAACACCTTCATCATACTTAGGCATCATATTTTGTGCTTGAGGAATGTGGCGCATGTTTTTAAAAATATAGATCCAATGTTGACCACCGGCAAGAATTCCTCCTGTAGAATTAACATACCTTGAAGAGGGATTCCACACCATGTCTCTTCCATTTTCGCCGGAATACCATGAATCTTCACCAAAGGCCATGTTCAGCCTTTCACCGGTGCTTACATCGATGGCGTAACCCGGAAACCACGACATACCCTCTGGCTGCGAACCATTCGAAGTAGCTTCGGCCTCATTGCATCCGTTTGAACCGGAGGCGATCCCATTTTTATCCAACGACGGATGCTTGCGCATATTCATCTTTGAAGCTTGTCCTTGGGACAGTGAAGTTTGCGATTGCATTTCAAGAACTGCACAACGGGTCCAATATTTTTTATCAGGGGTGAATACGACGTCAATGTTGTTGAGTCCCTTAATGCCGGAAGTATATTTAGGTACAAAAAGAGAAGTGATATCACCGCTCAAAGACTTTATTGTCGGGGCAACTTTATCAATCCATTGTCCGAGTGTTGCATTCGAATCCGTGGCACTCACTAGACAATAAGGCGACCAAGTTCCTCCTAAAATGGCTTCATATTTTTCACCACCGTCCGTATAATACCGCTCATTAGTTTCAGGAATAGTTGCGCCTTGTCGGTAGTCGTTGTAAGCCACTTCCAATGGATCACCATCTACCGGGTCTTTGTAATTCGTTCCGGATCTAATCCAATTGAAAGATGTGTAGGAATCATCATCGGGAAATCCCTGAAGCCATGGATTTTGAATGTCATCAAAATGTATGGAGGCAGAAATGAAGTCGGTAAAATGTTCAATGTTTAATTCTGAATAATCAGGTTGTTTCCACTCCACAGATAAGCCCCAACGTATCATAATCTCTTCATAGCGACTATGAATGGAATGCTTTGATTCATAGACCTCATCGGTTGAAACGTTGACAAGTTTCCAATAAATAGAATCGTCTGTCAGCGGTTGATTTTGTGGCGCAAGACGCAACTCAAAATCAGCAATGGGCACACGTAATGGATCGATAACCTTTACACTTACAGGACTATTTCCTGCGAGATATTGAATATCCTCGGTAAATCCTTGATCAAGAATTTCTTCCTCACTTTTTGTGCTCATCTTGAGGTACTCGGTGCCATTTCCTACGCCTTCAATTTGTTTCAATGCCAGTTTTTGTCCATAGAAACTTTGTGTAATTGTGCCACCGACTTCCGGTGAAATTTTATGTGGAATTCCTTTTATCAAAGGAATTTCAACCACCGGTCCTTTTCGCGATGGAAGGAATGCTTCATCCTGTCCGCCACCTGTTGCGAAATCGAAATTTTTGTAGTTGTTGTAGCCATACGCAATCACCATGAAGTAATACGTTTTGTGGTTGATCAGTTTTTTAGAGCCAAGCGCAAAAGCATCTTCAGTTATTCTAAAGGAATGAAAAATTCCGGTATTGCTTCCGACTACCATCAGATTGCCGGCGACTACTTGTGTTTCGTCATCGCGCACATAATTGATGATTTCAGCTACGTCATCTTCAATATCGCATTGACCAATCAATCTTGCTTTATTGATATTTCCGAGATCACTTCCTGCGACTTTATCATCTGCCAATTGATAAATCATATATCCCTGAAACTTGTAACTTCTGTCTTCATCAGAAAACGTTTGTCCGGTTTCGTCCACTTCAGGTATGGAAGGATCGATGAGTTGGTATGTTTCGTGTAAATTGGAACTGAGTTGATTTTCATTTGTCCACATCAAGATCAATTCATTTTCTAATTCACTCACAGTTACATCCGGTGCATCAGGTCCGGATATCAATTCAAAACAATTGTCGAAAAGAGCTTGAGCTTTATCATCTGCAAGTCGCAATAATTCAACAGACTGAAATGGATCTCCTGCGGAAGCGCGTGCATAAAGAACGCCTACTGTAATGTTGTTGTAGTCGCCCGGTAAAAGTTTGAACGGTCCAGCGCTTTGCATGAAACGCCTGTCGCTAGGAGGATTTCCGCTATTCACTTCAGTCCATGGTTCGACAGTGATACCACCTGTTCCAAAGTGATACGGGTCGGTATCTCCGGGAAACATAAAGTCGGCGGGAATTTCCAGATTGGCACCACTGGTTGGTGTTAGTGCATTTCCACCATAGGCCATACGCTGATTATTTTTCCAATAGCCTCTCAGATAATTGTAATAGTGCACAGGTTGCGATGGAGGACCATTGTTCGCCGATCCGGAAATGTGATAGAGAAATTTTCTCATTCCGAAACGTTCGTTGTCGATGATGCCATCACCATATCCAATTCCAATGCCTTTATAGGGAATGCCATTTAAGTCATGCGCCAGAATGATGTCGCTGGTCAATGGATTATCAATTTCATCGGCATCCTGGTAAGGTCCTTCAAAGAAATCTACACCCATTGCGGGAGGATAAGCTCCATAACCGAATGACAATCCCGAGGGGCCGTCGTCGGCATCACCGTTGTATCCATAGCCAAGTCCGCGTTGAACGTCGCATCCAACATAGTCATCCACGTGACCACCGATATCGCAATCGATCCATGTTCCGAAATAAGTGTCTTGTAAAGTTTGTGAACCTTGATTGATTAGCACGTAATTATAGAAAGTCATATTGTTCACCTCATCATTCGTGCTGAATGCAAATGCTTGAGCGCGAATTTCCATTCCTATGGAAGAGCCTCCG
Organism: Flavobacteriales bacterium; assembly: GCA_043748015.1. Taxonomy (GTDB): domain Bacteria; phylum Bacteroidota; class Bacteroidia; order Flavobacteriales_D; family Sanyastnellaceae; genus JAIBBG01. The sequence continues at coordinate 17,913 of JAYTOA010000169.1, read as the reverse complement.
GATTCAGAGTGAATATTTCCTTTGTCGTTGAAGACCCAGTAATAGGTCTGATCACCAAAAAGAGGAACTGCATCTTCACGTCTTCTTTGAGCACAATCTATTTCACGGTTGAGATCATACCATGGATAATCACCTTGTTGCGGATCATAAGTGCCATCGCTGTTATAGTCGTAAAACGGCGCGATGTAAAAGTCTTGTCCTTGAGCAGTGTTGCCGTGCGCCGGATAATCGTTGAAGTAAACCGGAGTAGAATAGCCATTGGGAAATTGAGTACCTACATCGCAACCGGGCGTATTGATGCAATCGTGGTATTGTCGATGCAAAGCAACATCCGCTCGATAGCTGATGGAGAATTTGTCCCAGGCAATACATGTAGAAGGAGTAATCTCGGCACTACCATCATTGGTAAGAGGCCCCGGCCAATAGTCGTTTCCGCTATATCTATATTGAATAGCAGCCAGCTTTAAAGTTTGATCCGGAGAAACACCGCCAAGCCAAAGCGCTCCTGCAAATAGAATTGAAATACCATCATTTTTTGGTGCGAAATAGTGCGATTTCCCATTGGCGCGATCTTGCCACATTGATCCACCTGTTTCAATAAGCGCATCAATATTGTTCCATTCAAGATCTCGCAGCGCAGTGGCAGGGGCGCATGAAGCTGCCCTGGACTGTTGTTGGGGTATTTCAACGTTTACAAGATGCGATATTTTTCCTGATGACAGCAGCGCATTGTTGTGCTGACAGTACCCAAGAGGTGCGATTAAACTTACGAGCGCGAGTGTGATTCCAAAACGAAGAAAGTAGCGTCTTACCATCAGAGAGCAATTAAGGTGATGTCGCTAATGTATGGCTTATGGTCCTGCACCATGAAAAAAGAAAATTCAAATACGGTGTAAAATCTCACTTCAATACAAGTGAATCTCAATGTTGTTCCACTCGAATAATTTGACGTTCCTGTGTGTAGAGTAAAAATGCATTGACAGGCTTGTTATAGATTTTCGATAATAGATCTGAATAGCTTTTTATTTGTATCTCGTGTTGAGGTGAATAAGCTCCGGTTTTATAATCGATCACGTCTATACGTTCCTCATATATCACCACGCGGTCAGGTCTGGAAACACTGCCATTGGTAAGACAAATTTCTTTTTCAAGCTTGAGTTTTAGTCCGCGTTCAAACCAAGGAGAAACATCTTTTTCTGTGATAAGATTTCTCAGATCGTTTATCAATTCACTCTTTAAATTTTTGTCGTCGATCATGTCTTCTGACATCACTTTTTCGACCGCATTTTCAATGTCATCTTTTGTTTTTATCTCAGCAAGGCATAGGTGAAGTCGCGTACCATATTCCATTTGTGCACTTCGAAGCGGTTTTACAGGAAGTAGGCGCAGTTGCGGTTTCAAATATTTTTCTCCGCGAAACGGGATGTGTTGGATTGAATCATTTTTGAATTGTGATTGATATTTTTCTCTCAATCCTGATTCCCAGGTTTGTGATGATTCGAATCCATCGAGATGTTTATTGAAAACCTCCAGAAGCACTTTCGAAAACCATTTTTTGCACGAATTTTCCTGAATCAAATAAAGTCTGTCTTCAGCACGTGTCGTGGCAACATAGCATGTATTCATTTCATCGAGATGCATCTTTTCATTCTCAGAAAAAAACTCTTCGGGCCATTCTATTTTGGCGTTGTCTTCCGAACTGGTATTGCGTGATTGCACAAGTGCAGACGGCAGTTCACAAATTTCTTTGGTGGGTGTGATCCAGATATCCGGTTGCATATCCTGTGATGACATTCTTGGATAAATGACCACAGGAAATTGAAGTCCTTTTGATTTGTGAATGGTCATAATTTGAATAGACTCACTCGTGGCAACAGACGAAGTATAGAGTTTTGATTTGTTGTCATTCCACCATTCGATGAATGATGCGAGTGAAAAATTTCGCCCGATACAAAGTTGTTTTATTTTTTCGAGTAAAAATTCAGCCGAAGTATCCGGTTCAGTTTTGAAATATCGCAAGAGTGAAATGCAAGTCGAAAAAACCGCATCGGACTCAAAAGAAAAGTCTTTTTTTCCGAATTGATTTTCAAGAAAAGTGTTGATGTCGATTTCAATTTCTTTGCCGTTTCGTTGAATATTTTCCTCAATGAAAGATTCAAACGAAATATTTTGATACAGCTCGGAAAGCGCTTGTACCAAAGCCACCGGAGCAATTTTTTTCTCCGGCGCAGTGATCATTTCAAGATAGGCAATCAAAGTGCGCACCACTGGTGAGTGTTCCAGCAACAAACTTTCTTTGGTTACCACCTGTATTCCTTTTTCCATAAGTAGTGCGGCAATTCTTCCACCTTCCTTCGCGCCTTTGTGAGTGAGAATTGCTATGTCGCCGGGTTTGTAGCCGTCGGCCAGACATTCTTTGATGTGAGTAAGGATCAATTCCGAGGTGGCAATCCACCTTTCGTCAGAACGCTTTCCTTCTACAGTTTCAACTTTTACAAAGCCCGCATTTTTTCTGACAGCATTTTGCTTGTGTTCGTCAAATACATTTTCTAGATTGTTCAGTTGAGGTGAAAGCCATTCATAAAGTGAGTTATTGAATGACACGATTTCTTGTGCGCTTCGATAATTTTCTGTGAGAATTTCTTTTTTGAAATGATGATTCAAAAATGGTGGTGATTTATGTGGATTTGCTGACGCGGAAATTTCGGGCAGGTCAACAAACTGACTCACATCACCACCTCTCCAACGGTAGATGGCCTGTTTGGCATCACCAACGAGCAGATTGAAATTGTTTTCCGCCAATGAATTCTGTATCAAAGGCAATGCGTTCGTCCACTGCAATTGAGACGTGTCCTGAAATTCATCAAAGAGAATGTGTTTGTAACGTGTGCCTATTCTTTCATAAATGAATGGCGCTTCATTTTCTCTTACAATAGCATTTACGAGCTGATGAAAATCGGATATCAGCAGAATATTGTTTTCCTCTTTGATGTTGCGTGAAAATTCTTCAAGCCGATGAAGCAAACCAAGCGAATCAATATTTTTTCTAATGAGCGAACGCAGTAAATATTCACCAAGTGTTTTTGAATTGATGAGATCAATCAATTTTTGAAAAACAGCGAGCAGACTTTCTCTTATGGCTTCAATATTTTGAATGGCGTTGTTATCTGCTTTTTTCGAAGCCCAATTTTCCGTTTCAAACAAATTATGGACTCTGGTTCCCGGCAATGCAATTGTCCCATTGCTTATTTTGTTCAGGTAAGAAATGGTTCCACTTCCGCCATAGTAAAAATCAGATAAAGCGATGGAAGCATCGTTGAATATTTCGATTCCTTCATCGGCAATGTGCGCAACAGATTTTTCATAATCAATATTTTTTTGAAAAAGCGATTTGCTGATCGCCGAAAAATCTGTAAGCGAAAAATCTTTGAGTTTTTCCAATCCTTTTGCACCTGATTCGCTGAGAATTTGCCATGAAATTTCAATGAGTTGATTTCTGATATTCCATGATTTTTCTTCATCGAGATTACTCATTGCGAATGCTTCAATATAGTGTGTGAGCTCATCGTCGATTCCGATTTGCTCTATACATATGTCGACCATGTTTTCCAGGAAAGTACCTGCTTCCATGTCGATGTTGAAGTCATGACGAAGGTGAAGATCGCGAGCAAAGCTGCGAATGAGTTTATGCGTAAAGCTATCAATGGTGAGAATGCTCAGTTGGCCATAGTGATGAAGCATGTGGTTGTAAACAGCCTTAGCTCTATCTTTTACATCTATAGGCTCAATGCCTAGCTCCAGCTGAATTTCCAGAAACAGATGCGAGGAGTGATCATCGCGACAAAATTCACTGAGGCGCAAAAGCACACGTTCTTTCATTTCAGCAGCAGCAGCGTTGGTGAAGGTGATGGCTAGAATGTGCCTGTAGTACCATGGCGAATTATTTCGCAAGGCCAGCACCAGATACTCTTTCACAAGCGCGTACGTCTTGCCGCTGCCTGCGCTGGCTCTGATTACTTTAAACAATCCCGTGGTCATCATAGGTCTGTGAATGTGCAGTTTGGATTGCAACAAATAACGAATGTTATCAATGATTTTGCCCCTGCAAAAACTATATTTGTGATTCAAAATTGTTCACATGCGTTTAAGATCGTTTTCTCTTTTGCTAATAGCCTTTGTTATGGTTTCGCTTTCCGCGTGCCGGGACAAGGATGCGGATGACGCAATCGTCGAGCCGGTTCCGACTAAAGCGATCGTACGTTTTACTCCACAATGGCAGGGAACTCCTTTTGCGATGCAGGGCGTTTATTACGACAACTTCGGCAACAGATTACGCATTGATAAATTCATGCATTACGTTTCTTCGTTGCGATTGATCAAGGAGGACAACTCAGAAGTGATACTCAAAGATTTTTATCTCCTCGATTTTTTCAATAACAATGTCATTGAATTGGAAGTGCCGGCAGGGAAATACAAGAAGCTCAAGTTTGATGTCGGCATACCTGAGGCGTACAACAAAGACCAGGATCCTGCTCAATATCCGAGCAGCAGTCCGTTGAGCGTTGCCGGTTCACAGGGCATGTTTTGGACATGGAATACAGGTTACATATTCATCAAGTTTGAAGGTAAGGCTGATACAACCGGCATTGAAGGAGAAGAATTGCTTTCGCCATTTGCGATACACATAGGCGATGATCCATTGTTCCGTCGATACACATCTCCAATCTTCGACACAGACATTGTTGCCGGTGAAACGAAAACATTCAATGTGATTTTGCACGTGGATCAATTGCTTGCTACCGGCGGCACATCTGATATCGATCTTGCAACCGATGCCATCACACACACCAGCAACAATCTTGTGCTGGCCACCACTTTTGTAGATAATTACATTAACGCTGTTACTGTGGAGCAATGAGCAAATGGCTTGTTGTAATTGCTGTTTTATTCATTGTTGCCTGTCATTCCATCGGTGAATGGACGGATGAGAAAGTAACAGTGCGCACCCCTGCGGGTTTTCCTCCAATTGTATATCCGAAAGACAATGAACCAACGAAACTTCGCGTTCAGTTAGGTAGAATTTTGTTTTACGATACAAGACTTTCCACCGATCATTCCACCAATTGCGGAACATGTCACATTTTAAGTGTGGCATTTACCGATGGCAAGGAGACGAGTTCCGGTATGGCAGGTTTTCCCGGAATGCGCAATGCGCCAACACTCGCGAACATCGCTTACATGCCACGATTGATGATGGAAGGCGGCGTTCCAACGCTCGAAACACAAGCACTTGCACCGCTTCATGATACGCTGGAAATGGGTTTCAATATGATGCACGCCGTTCATGAATTGAACAAGGACGAATTGCTGAAGAGCATGGCGCGCGCTGCATATGGAAGAGATACGATTGATCCGTATGTGGTGACCAGAGCGCTTGCTGCATTTCAGCGCACCTTTTTATCCGGTGATTCGCATTACGATCGATATCGTCAAGGCCAGTTGAATCTGATGACTGAACAAGAAGTGCGCGGCATGAATTTGTTTTTTTCTGAAAAAACTAAGTGTAGTAATTGTCACTCAGGTATTTTTTTCACAGACTTCGATTACCACAACATCGGACTGGAAACGGAAAGCGTCGATCATGGAAAGGAGCGCGCATCTCATCTTGCTGCGGATATTGGAAAATTCAAAACGCCCACACTCCGCAACATTGCACTTACCGCGCCTTACATGCACGACGGGCGATTCAGCAGTCTGGAAGAAGTGATTGCTTTCTACAATAATGGTGGAGTGCCGCATGATAACAAAGATGAACGCATTCAGCCATTGCAGCTTTCGACGGAAGAGCAAAAGGATTTGATAGCGTTTTTAGGCGAATTGACAGATTGGAATTTCGTGCAGAATCAACAATTGTTACCTTTGGTGAAGTGAAAAAAATACATCTTCCTTTTGCGATGTTGTTCTCGGTGATTGTGATGATCACCGGTTGTCGTTATGATAGGGTTGAACCGTTGCCACTTCCACCGGTAACTTCTGCTACGCCATATCAACTTGTGATTCCGCCATTTTTTCCACCAATGGATATTCCTGCAGACAATCCGTTGACAGTGGAAGGCATTGCATTAGGGCGCCATCTTTTCTGGGAGAAAAAATTGAGTGGCGATAACACTCAAAGTTGTGGATCATGTCATATTCCTGAAAATGGATTTTCCGATCACAATCAATTTAGTGCAGGTATTACCGGCGCTTTGGGCAACAGACAATCTATGGCATTGGTGAATCTCGGATGGGCGTACAATTATTTTTGGGATGGACGAGCACCTACACTGGAGGCACAAGTACAGCAGCCGGTTGAGAATCCGATTGAGATGAACGAATCGTGGGAGAATGCGTTGATGGAATTGCGCAACGATCCTATTTATCCACCAATGTTTAAAGCTGCATTTGGAAGCACGGACATCACACAAGATCGGGCGGCAAAAGCTATGGCGTCTTTTCTTCGAACGATGATCAGCGCCGATTCAAAATTTGACAGAGAGCGTTTGGGCAATTATACTTTTACTCCTTTGGAAGATGCAGGATTCAACTTGTTTATCACTGAAGGTGGTATGAATGCAAACACGGGTCAGCCGTGGGGTGGAGCGGATTGTTTTCATTGTCACGGACATGCAGGAATGCAGATGGGTGATTATCTGATGCACAACAACGGACTTGATTCACACTTTCAGAATGATGCCGGATTGGCCGGCGTAACAGGCAATCCACTGGACAGCGGAAAATTCAAAACGCCTTCACTTCGCAACATTGCGTTGACTGCACCTTATATGCACGATGGAAGATTTTTTAATCTCAACCAGGTATTCGATCATTACAATGCAGGTGGAGTAATCTCTACGACGATAGATCCTTTCATGGAAGGAGCCGGTGGCGGATTGTTTCTAACAGAAGTGGATGAACTTGCATTGATCGCTTTTCTCAACACACTTACAGACACAGCATTCATTCACAATCCGGCATTTAGTGATCCACATTGAAAAAGAAATGACAACGCTACCGGATAGACTCAGAAAATTATTGGCGCGAGCGGTCCAGTTCAAAAAGGAGAACCGCAAGTTCATTTCCGGATTATGGAAGAAGAAAGATCTTGATGCGCGATTTCATGCCGAGCATGAAGAAGTTTTTTCTCGAATAGATTGTCTTACGTGTGCCAACTGTTGCAAGACCACATCACCCATTTTCCGCGATGTTGATATAGAAAGAATTTCCAAACACCTCGGAATGCGTGTTTCAAATTTCACCGACAAGTATCTTCACATGGATGAAGAGAGCGATTGGGTTTTGAATGAAGCGCCGTGTGCTTTTCTCGGTGATGACAATTATTGTTCTATCTACGATGTGCGTCCAAAAGCATGTCGTGAATATCCTCATACCGATCGAAAAAACATGATGCAGGTGCTGGATCTTACAAATAACAACACGATGGTTTGTCCTGCTGTGGCGGAGATGGTGGAGAATATGAAGAGGAAGGCGCTTTAGTCTTCAGGCAGTCAGAAGGAATCAGCAGTAAATAATTGTGCAAAAATTGGAATTTGAAAACACTGCCTGTTCTGATTTGAAAATAGGATATAAGAAATATCTTGCAGGTAAGAAAAGTCAATTTGTAAATACATTGAAGATCGAGCACATTCTAAGTGTTCGATCCATGGTTTTTAACCAGATTATTTTTCACTCCTTCACCACTTTCAAACTATCCAACCAAGTTGTACCACTTACCCAATGCGCCATGTAGATGCCGGCAGTGTAGCTCGACATATCAATAGAAATGGTTTGCCCATTGCCAATGTGCGACAAGTTTTGCCGGTGCATTTCACGGCCGGTGATGTCAGTGATGATGAGCGTAGAGTTGCCAAAATCCTTTTCCAATTGTGCAGCGTTATCGATGTTCCATTGAATATTACACGAGGAAGAAACAGGATTGGGAAAAACGCTCATTGAATTTTCCAGACCGATGACAATTTCATCGACAGCTACCAATTGACAGCCGGGTTCGAGACAACCGAATTGATCCGTTTTAAAAATCCACGGTACATCGAGGCCTGGATTGGGAACGCCTACATAACCTTGTGACGCGTAGCCTGCGCATACGAATCCGCTATCTGATGTCAACGCAATTGAGGTGAGATAATGTTCAGTGAAGGAATCCGCATTGACATAGTATATGTATTGCCTGTGCCAAACGCTGTCTCGGTTTGCGTCCAATTTCATCAGGCTTGCCTTTTGATAAGGCAGTGGAGCAGAGCGCATCCAGCCTCCAAAAACGTATCCACTATCCAAGGTGCTTTTGAAGTCTGCAAAATATTGTTCCGGACAGATGTGATTGTACTGCTTGTTCATTCCGACATATTCAATATGTCCTGTGAGATGATTGAATACAATGCCTCTGGAGTAGAGATAGCCCGCATTAGCGGCGCAGTTGGGGTCATAAATAGGATTGGTTAACATTCCACCTAGAATGAGCCCTTCATCTGAGCGGATAATTTTGGCGTGTTCCCATCCGCAGGAACCGTGAAGAACTTTTCTGTCTTGTTCGATTCCCACTGAATCTACATAAATAATGATGCAATTTTCATTGAGGTCAGTGCTTGAAGAGAGACAACTACCTAGCCTTTGTTGACCAACTAACCAATAGCCTCCACTATCCGGATAGACACTGATAATAGCAAATGTATTTGTGAAAGAACTTTCCCAAATCACATTGCCGAGTGTGTCTAATTTCATGATGTAGCCATCGGGTTCTGTGTTATTGACAGCAGCAAGACTATCTTGTATCCAGCCGCAAACGATGTATGTGGAGTCCATGAAATCTTCAACAATTGCGTATGGGTTGTATTTTACGAATGAAGTGTCAACTAGCGTTCGCAATAATTCAGTACCATCCCATTTGAATTCGGATAGGTAGTCGATGTTACTAAGACCAAGAGGGTCAGAAACGGAGTATTGTGTCAACATTCCGAGGAAATTTCCACGATGATTGATACACATTCCTTGATATTGATAGGAGAAAATTCTATCGTTCATATCTATAGAATCGTTATCATAACGATTCCACCACATCAACTCGCCTTGGAGATTGGTCTTTATGCTAAAGGACCGTGTGTAATTATCGCATACTCCCGGTCTGCAAAGCACCCCAAGTCCAAAACACAAATAACCGTCGTAAAAATTATTCGTACGATCTATTTCAAATACATTGGTTAAATAGCCATTGGGGGCATAGTTAAAAGGTGGGTCCTGCCAACTGACAGGTTGCACTTTATTGAAAGTGATTTGAGCCGAAGCGCTCAAACCAACCAACAATATGAAAAAAAATTGAATTTGCCTTAGGATACTTCGTTCCAAAGTCATTTTCTTAGAATTACGATTCATTCTAATATTCATTATTTCAAAACGGAAAAAGTAATTGTTTCTAATACTCTATCGAGCAAATACAATTTGGCGAGGTATAACCCTGCGGCGTAATTCTGAACGTTGATATTGATGAGTCCTTTTCCATTCAATAGGCGGCTTTCAATTTCCCGACCCATGGTATCGAAAACTTTAATTACGCCTTGGCCATCTGCATCCATAGGATATGAAATATGAGCCTCATTCAAAACAGGATTGGGATAGACTCCAAGCAATGGTTCTTGTTGCTCAATATGTCTTGCTCGGGATTGAAACAGACTTCTGAATTGAATGGGGAAACTTGGTTCAGGCTCTTCATCCGTTTCCCCGATTGCCTGCAATATGCCCCGCGCAGTGCTTTGGCTTACATTATTGTCATCATTCGCAATCGCCCAAATGTTTGATAGTTCCGTTTGACTCAAATCGGCAAATGTGCCATTTGTGTTTTGATAATATTCCATGAGCGTTGAGAGCGAAGCCAATTCAGGGTATTGTGATATCCATTGGACAGCGCCGTTGTAATCACCGGTTTGTAGTAAGTACGCTGCAAAGGATTTCGCTGCAGTTCTATGTGGAAGGTCTTTTAGGTTTTGTGCGAATAAATTTGGTGAAACCACAGAATCCGAATCGCTTCTATAAACACAAGATAGCGCTAAGTCTTTTAAAAGAAGGTCGCGCTGTGTAGCCAAATTGGTCAATTGCATTTCCATCAATTTCCGCATGCTGATTCCCGTATCCGCATTATAAAGAAATGACATTAGGAATGGACTCAGTAATTGAGCATCCTCAATTTCCTTCAATAAATACTTTTCAACCGGACTGTTTGCCAAAAGAACTTCTGTAAAATGCCACGGATTCAGAAGGCTTGCCTTTTGAATTACTTTTTGTAGTACTTCATTGCTGAGTGGATAACTTAACATAAGTAGGTCTCTCAGGAATTGACTTTCGAGCGGAAATGCAGCATCCAATTCAGAAATAAGCATTGTTTTCTGGTTTTGATCAATGACATTATTGTAAACGGTTACGGCAACATCAATTTGACCTTTTACAGTATTCAATTGCAAAACAATATCGGTAGGATTCTGAGTTACATTGATTCCCGGAATTTGAGGGAAATTATTGGGGCATTCGGCATCCGAATATTGACCAGCGTAAACATAGTTGTACAGCAAATCACCATCGTCATCACTCGGCTCATATATGCCATCGCCATCAGTATCTTCACCCGGAATACTTCCGCAATCAGGTATCGTATTTGGATCGCTGTTGCAGAAATAATTGGTGTAAACAGTATTGTTAGGGTCAATGATAAAATCTCCGTGAACGAAACAGTCCTCTACTCCAGAACTAAATCTATTACCGGCAACATTGCTACCCCCACCTTGATCTTCTCGAATGGTTGTTGTAGATCCCCTGTATAGATCAGCTTGTCCATTCGTAAAATTATTACATAGAAGTTGTAGACCGGTTTGATGTGAAATTATGTCTGCATCCCAAAGATTGTCCTTCGTAATGTAAATCCCAGTTTTCATTAAATTAAAGTCATTGTTTCGGATTTCGTTCGCATTTTCTCCACTATTGTCCACCCAAATACCAATCACATTCGGGAAAGGTTCTTGAACATAAAACAGATCCATAGAGTTGAAGGTGTTCTGCTCAATAGTATAACCGGTGCTGTTAGTCAAGTATATCCCGCGAACGACAAAATATTGACCATTTTGTGTATTTAGTTGATAGTAGGAAGGAACCTCAGGAATCATGAAGTTGTTTTGATAGATCAACGAATTATCGCTGCTATAATTTAGAATACCATACATGCATCTTTGAATTTCCATGTGATGACATGTAAGTTGACTATAGGGTGATCCGAATAAGCCAATCTGTTTTATTCCATAGCCCAATCCATAAAAAGTCGTGTAAGAGTTATCAATTGGACCACCGTCGTAAGTATCATTTTGTCCTGTAACAACCAAACTAGACTGCCAGCTTTGAATACCATTTCCGCGTGAGCCGTACGAATAGACTGATAATTGAGTCTTATTCAAGAACGAACAATCCTTGAAATTAATTCGGTCCACTCCGTTCAATCCAACATGGAGATTAGGAGCCAATTGAGGGTTCTTTAAATGCGCATCTGTGACAAAACTTGTCGTCTGAAAACTACTTTTATTGCCGAGATAAGTTGTATTGTTCCCAAGAGCATAATGAAACTGCAGGAAAACTACATCAGTTCTATTGTTTCTGAATGTAGAGTTCATTGTTCGAATAATTCCACCGGCTGTATTTGGACTGATACCAATTTTTGCAGCGGTCATGGCATTTTCGATCTTTGAACCAGACAGATACAAATAACCTTGATTACCGCCTTGCATCGGACTTTGAGAAATGTGATTGTGCTGCAAATTGGTCAACGAAGAGACGTATGTTCCCAAAACTTGAACCCCTGGCCACATGGAACCATCACACTCGTAGCTCGTCCAAGTCGTATTGTACAACTTGACTGCAGCACCTTGCTTAATAATCACATTCGCATTCGGTCCAAAGCGAAACTCCATACCTGTTATGATGACATTTGATCCGGCATTGAAAACAAGATCACCGGATATGTATACAGGGCCTGATGCATTGTTGAATGGATTTGAATTGTTTGTCCAAGAGCTTGTTCCTTGCGCTATGGTCATGGTCCCGTAGGCATTAGAATTTAACTTGGCAGCGCAACAGTTTGCGACAGAAAGTTCTTGCGATTGTTGTAGGTTGTAGCTTCTTGATTGAGTGATGACGGGGTTGGTGAAATTAGAATATGCATTTACCAAGGTCGGATCAAAATTTACCAAATTGTAAAGTGGTATGATCAAACTTGGAAATGGGTTCGGAATAAATTCTATTGACGCAGGCTCATCCACTCCCTTTAGAATGGACAATCCTGATGAATGGAACAAATAAATCGAAGGAACACCATCAAAAAAGTTCAGTGACATTCTGCATCCTATTAAAGTGCTCAATCCAGATAGCCCATTGACGTTACTAAGTTCTGTTGAATTAGGTACACTCATTGATAAATCAATGTAATGGAAGAATGGTGCTGTGGTTGTCATGTAATAAATATATCTTCCATTCTTGCTAGCTTCGGAACTAGAGCAATGTCCGGTTATAGTGAATGATGGATTGAAGATTGAGCCTATTGGCCAACATTGAAGCAATTGCCAGTCTGAGTCGAATTTTGCCAGAGAATAGTCAGCACTGATCTCATTTGGAGAGAAGACGTAATAATTGCCTTGATAGTTCGAAATGGCTGTGTGATCATTCAGTCTGGGCCAATCATTTGAAAACCCAATGCATTCATTCGTTTGTTCTTTAAAAATACCATCATGTTGAACTCTCCAAATCCAACCCTTATTTCCCTTTGCAACTATTAATTTCTTGTTTGCATTGATACCTTCATCAACAACATGTAAATCACAGGTCTTCCCAAGAGTGGAAATGGAAGATAATGTCAGAGTTTCGTAAAAAGCAACCACATGGCCAGAGATGCTATTCTGAACAATATTGGGTTGGCTTAGAAAATCATAGAAGTTAATGCTATACAAAGATGCCGCTCCAATTGGATCTTCATCCGATAAATAAATATAGTATGGAGTAAAATCAACCAGGCCTCCTCGTCTCAACGGATCACCTGGCCAATATGCATTTTGAATATCAAAATCAAGCACACAAACTGAAAAGAGACTTCCATAATTCGGGTTATGTCCAAGTATTACAAAATACTTACTGCATTCATTCGGGATTTTTACTACCTGAAAGTCCAGCACATATTCCGGATATGTCGGATAAGGTGTTATCGCTGCGATTCCCTTCTTCACCATGAGATACCCATCCTTATCATATATGGCACCATCCACCTCAAAGAAAAGCAAATTGCCGCTTTGGTCATACTCCGCAAATTCACTCAGTTGCGGTATGGCACCTGAATATACGCGATCCTGTAAATTGGATGGAACAGTTGGAGTGGGGAGATTGTGAATGGTGACTTGAGCCGGATTATTCATGTCGAGATATTTATTTCCGACCATCGTGATTTTGTTTTGAGCGACGCTTGATAATCCGCAAGTAGTCAGCACAAGAATACAAAACGCTATCTTATAAACAAGGGGGGGGGGTATTTCTTAACAGTTGAAAATTAAGCCACCAGGAGGAGAGGTTTCGTTGGAATTGCTTTTTCATAATAGGGGTTTTGATTTATAAATTGTTTAGTTGAATTGCGTATGTAGAAAAAATTTGAATTTCATTCGTGAAGGTCTGATCTCACTTCAGGTTTCGACCAACACGAGCATAACGAATAGTTAATTGAATGGGGAAAATGGTTAAAGTAAATTATTTGGTTAAATATAATTTCCACGACAAGTATGAAGATTAATTCTTGAGTTGTGACATAATCATGAAAATTAATTTTGTTGCAAGACCACATCACCCATTTTCCGCGATGTAGATATTGAGAGAATTTCCAAACACCTCGGAATGCGTGTTTCAAATTTCACCGACAAGTATCTTCACATGGATGAAGACAGCCATTGGGTTTTTAATGAAGCGCCGTGTGCGTTTCTCGGTGACGACAATTATTGTTCGATCTACGATGTGCGTCCAAAAGCATGTCGTGAATATCCTCATACTGATCGAAAAAACATGATGCAGGTGCTTGACCTTGCTTATGAAAACACGATGGTTTGTCCTGCTGTGGCGGAGATGGTGGAGAATATGAAGAAGAAGATGATGTAATTTCTTTATGCCATATATGGCATACTCTCATAAAGTTTATTCAATCTTTTCGTCATTCCTTTGAAGGACTAAATCAGTCCTATGTCCTACTTCACAGATTTTACCACACTCTTTTTTCCTGAGTACTGCGCAGCGTGCAACAGATCACTTGTAAAAGGTGAAGAGAGTATTTGTTTTTATTGCGAAATGAAATTGCCGCGCACCACCATGCACGATGAACGCGATAACCCATTGGAGCGACTTTTCTGGGGACGATCGGATATCGAAGCTGCAACATCGTTTCTCAAAATGCCAAAGAGAGGAATGGTGCATCAGATGATTCACGAACTCAAATACCGCAACAACAAAAATGTAGGTGTGCGATTGGGGAAATTGTTTGGCAATGATCTGTTGAAGTCGGCGACGATGAATCAATTTGATGTGATGATCCCGGTGCCGCTTCATCCAAAACGACTTTACACGAGAGGATACAATCAGAGCGATTGTATTGTGGAAGGCTTGCATCAAACCATGGGAGGAATTGCTTCCTGTGATAACCTTGTTCGCATTCAATACAACGAAAGTCAGACGCGCATGGGTCGTTACGAGCGATGGAAAAATGTCGAGACGATTTTTAGTGTGAAGGATCCTGGACAACTGGAAGGAAAGCGCGTTTTGCTGATTGATGATGTGATCACTACCGGTAGTACGATTGAAGCATGTGCTAATGTGTTGACGCAGATTACGGGTGTGAGACTGTGCATTGCGACATTGGCCATTCCCGCTTGAGTCCACTTATCTTTGGCTCAAATCTTTTGTATGCCGCGCATTCTTTTTTTGCTGTTCACCATTCTTCCATTTTCATTTGATAGTTTTTCTCAAGACACCTTGTTGCTGATGAATGGACGCGAACTGGGTTGTAAAATCCTGGAAGATTCCGGCACAGTTTTCATTTTTGAGTTGACGAAGAAAAGTGGTAATGTGAAAGTGTGCAATATTCACAAGAACGATGTTTTCAGTATAAAGAAAGAAGGTGGAGAAGAAGTGATTTTATATGCACAGGATGAGTTTCTCGGTGATATTTATTCAGTGGATGAAATGCGTTTTTACCTCGCAGGTGAGCACGACGCAAGAGAAAATTTTGATGCATGGCCGACATTCATTGTCGGTTTTGTTGTGTGTGGAACGGCCGGATTCCTTGGTCAGGACGGCGTAATTACTGCACTCGGTCCGCCATTGATTTACACGTTGGCTCAACTTATTCCAAAGATCAAGATTCGCGAATCAACGATGAGCAGTCCGAATTATAAATACAACGACATATATGCTGATGGATATGAACCACCTGCCCGAACCCGAAAATTATTTCGCGCAATGCAAGGTTCACTCGGAGGTTCGACTGCCGGCATTCTGACATGGTTTTTATTTTTCAAGAAATAAGCAAAACATGCTGATCAAATTTCTCGATCAGTCCCGACTATGGGTGGCAATTGCCGCTGCCGCTATGACAGCAGAATTCATGCTCATCACAGGAATGCACTTTTCATTTTTCTTATTGCTGCAAACATTTTTTCTTACATGGGCAGCTTATTTATTTCTTGAAAGAAGGGATTGGATTCAGAGGCGATTTATGATTTTGATCGCAGCTACCGGTGTTGTTCTTGCAGGCATGATGAGTGGATGGATGTATTGGTGGATGTGGTTGATTTGTGGCGTTATAGTATTGTTGTATCGCCACGATTTATTCGCAGGAAAAATCAAGAATCACTCTTATGAATTGCGGCGCATTCCTTTTGTGAAAACAATTTCCATCGCTGTTGCATGGACGTTGATCACAAGTGTGCTGCCCAATCTTTCATTGATTGAAGCAGGGACACTTCCTGACATCACACTTGTCATTTCGAATTTCTTTTTCGTCGCAGCACTTGCTATTGCGGAAGATATTTGTGATGCGCGCATTGATTCGGTGAAAACTATCGCAACATTATTCGGAACACGAACGGCAAGAATTTTTGCGAATATTTTCTTGATTCTGTCGGCCGTTTTTTTTCTATTGCATCAAGACATCCAAATTGGTGCAATGGCTACAGGATTCCTTTCCGTTCTTGTTTTGTCAGGATTTTACATCACAACATTGAAACCTGCCAGGGAGCAATTGTGGCAACCTATCATCATTGATGGAATGTTTATTCTTCGATTCGCGGTTGTTTTTTTTGCGGCTCACATTTAGAAGAATGCTAATTCGCAAATACGACATCCAAAGCTTCGCTCATTCCTTTGACGGCAATATCCAGATCTTCCATTGTATGCGCTGCTGAAACAAAACCAACTTCATAACCACTTGGTCCGAGGTAGATGCCGCGTTCAAGAAGAGCACGATGAAAGGGTGCAAATTTTTTCATGTCTTCACCATCGATTTCATCCATGCGATGAATGGCTTTTTTCTCGCTGAAAGAAACCCAAAAGATGCTTCCGACGCTGAACATATTGAAGGCGTAATTTTTTTCTCTTGCGTAATTCAGTACTCCTGTTACGAGATAATCTGTTTTTTCTTTTAGTGATTCGTAGAAGCCGGGACGCAAACATTCTGTTAGTTGAGCGATGCCAGCAGCCATAGCCACCGGATTCCCGCTTAGTGTTCCCGCTTGATAAACGGGGCCATTGGGCGCAATCATATTCATCACTTCTGCACTTGATGCATATGCTCCAACGGGCATTCCACCTCCAATGATTTTTCCAAATGCGATGACATCAGGTTGAATGTTGTAGTAGGCAGAAGCGCCTTCGAAACCTACGCGAAATCCGCTGATGACCTCATCGAAAAGCAGAAGAATTTTTTCACGCGTACATACTTCACGCAGATAGCGAAGGAAGGAACCTTCTTGCAGCAATAGTCCGTTGTTGGCCGGAATGGGTTCAATGACAATCGTTGCGATTTGATCTTTGTATTCATTGACGGCAGCATCCAGTGCTTTGGTATCGTTGAGCGGAAGCACGATAGTTTCCTTGGCATAGGCTTCGGGTATTCCTGCAGAACTGGATGTGCCGAGTGTGGCCAGTCCACTGCCGGCTTTCACGAGCAAACTGTCCACGTGACCGTGATAACAGCCTTCAAACTTGATGATTTTATCACGACCGGTATAGCCACGCGCCAATCGAATAGCGCTCATAGCCGCTTCCGTACCGCTGCTTACAAATCGAATTTTTTCAACGTATCTGTGATTGGAAAGAATCAAATCTGCGAGTTCATTTTCCAAGCGTGTGGGTGCACCGAAACTGCTACCAAGCGCAACAGTATCTTGAATGCTCTTCACGACGGTTGGATGTGCATGCCCTAGAATCAGTGGTCCCCATGAACAACAGAAGTCGAGGAATTTGTTGCCGTCTTCATCCCATACATATGCGCCACTTCCTTTCGCAAAAAAGATCGGAGAGCCACCAACAGATTTGAAAGCGCGCACCGGTGAATTTACTCCGCCGGGAAAAAGTGTTTTTGCTTTTTCGAAAAGTTCCTGAGATGTTTTGATGTTCAACATATTTTTTTTAGAAAAAATGAAAGTCAATTGAAAGAATGCAATTGCTTTGCGCATTGCAGGGCCGCAAGATAGTTCTGTGTATTTTTCGCTTTTGTCATGAAATTCCAAAACACGCAAAGATTTGCAGAATCACTTGATGCACAAGATGGCTTGTCAGTGTATCGCAGCAAATTTCTTTTCC
>JAYTOA010000168.1:0-3808 GCA_043748015.1 Flavobacteriales bacterium | reverse complement strand
ACTTCATCCCGAACGACAAATTTGAATGGAAAGAACTTTCATCTCTCTAGGTTATTTATTTATCACACGCCTCGTGGCGCACCAGATTTTCGCAGATTTAAGCAGATTTTATTTTTTTAAACCCGTTAATGATTGGCTTTTAGAAAAGTTTGATAAGTTCGGTGATTCACTCATAAAAACGCAGCACAAGATTCTCAATTCAAATTTTGAATCTGCATAAATCTGTGAAAATCTGCGTGAAACAAAAACGGATATTAACTCATCCAGTTCGTCTTCGCTTCAGCATTCCACTTGGTGGTTGTCTTCTTGAGTTTTGTCCAAAATTCAATAGAACTCTTTCCCGTCAAATCACCCACACCAAACTTCGAATCATTCCAACCACCGAAAGAAAAAGGCTCGCGCGGAACAGGCACACCGATGTTCACACCAATCATTCCTGCACTTGCGCGGTCGATGATGTAACGCGCCATGCCACCGTCTTGCGTGAAGACAGCCGCAGCGTTTCCATAAGGATTTGCATTCTCAATGGCCAATGCTTCATCAACGTCTTTCGCTCTCATGATCGAAATCACGGGGCCAAAAATTTCTTCAGTTGCAACGCTCATATCGGGCGTAACATAATCGATCACCGTTGGGCCGACATAGTGACCATCTTCTTTTCCTTTCACAATACAATTTCTTCCATCCACAAGAATGCGAGCGCCTTGTTTTTCCGCTTCCGTGATATATGCTTCAATGCGATCTTTTGCTTCCTTTGAAATAACAGCTCCAAGATTAACACCTGGTACTACCTTCTTCGCTTCGATACAAATCTGATCGATGATGTGATCCACTTTACCAACGGCCACCATTGCGGAAGCCGCCATGCAACGCTGACCGGCACAACCAGACATCGATGCAGTCACATTCGTAGCGGTCATCATTGGATGCGCATCAGGAAGAACGAGCAAGTGATTTTTTGCGCCGCCGAGAGCAAGGACACGTTTCAAATTCGAAGAAGCTCTAATATAAACAGCCTTCGCCACTTTAGTAGAACCAACGAATGACACCGCTTCAATTCCCGGATGATCACAAATCGCTTCCACGATTTCTCTGTCGCCGTTGACGATGTTCAACACACCATCCGGCAATCCGGCCTCTTTCAACAGTGCTGCAATTTTGAGTGAACTCAAAGGCACTTTTTCCGAAGGCTTTAATATCATTGTGTTACCAAGAGCGATGGCATTTGGTATCGTCCAGTTCGGAACCATGCTCGGGAAATTGAACGGCACGATTGAAGCGACAACACCAATCGGACAATAGTCTGTGCGGCATTCCACACCTCGACTCACCTCGAGAATTTTGCCGCCAATCAACTGTGGAAGAGAACATGCAAACTCCGTGAGCTCCATGCTCTTTTCAATTTCTGCGCGTGCTTCATCGAGTGTCTTGCCGTTTTCTTCTTGCACGAGTTGAGAAAGTTCCAGCATATTTTTTTCGAGCAAAGCGCGGTAGCGATAAAAAATTTGCACGCGCTCTTTGATAGAAGTTGCCGACCAGGTGACGAATGCTTTTTTCGCCGTTTCTACAGCCTCATTCAAATCCTCTTTTGTTGAAAGTGCCACCCTCGAAAGCACAGCGCCATCGATAGGAGATACCACATCCATAAATCTATTCGCCTTACCGGCGACCATTTTCCCGCCCACATAATTCAATGTCTCGGGATACTTCATACTGATTGTTTCCATTTCTTATTCTTGTAAATATTGTCTTTGCTGTATGTGATTTTGTTTTTGGCGAAATCAACCACGCAATATACATAAGGAATCGGATAGTAGGAATATAGGATTGCGTGATTATAGGGGCCTTGTGCCAATTGCTTTTTGAAACAAATGAAATTGTGAGTTGACAAGGGTACTCAACCTGGTAAACCATTTCTAATTACAAGAATTCCTAGTGTGTTAATTCCATTGCTTTTTTTCTTTTTTCTAGTGAAGCTTAGAATCCTTGATCCTGCGCACCCTATAATCCCGCAATCCTATGTTCCTACAATCCTAGAATCTATAACCCACCACCACATCCAACAACCTCAACCGAAAATTGATCGTTGAGTTCGCATGATAATATTGCTGAATGCCGTGTGTATCAGTTTTGACGGGTATTACGTAGGCAAACTCCGGCGACATCCACGCGAGCAATTCCCAGTGCTCATTCATTTCAACACGATAGCCGAAGAATGGTGCAAGACCAATAGCGAAGGAATGGTTGGTGTAATAGGTTACGGTATCGAGACCGGCAAGTGAACCGATACGAATGAAGCCATAGGCATTGTTCACTGTAAAACGCTCTTCATGGGTTTGCAAATCATAGTATTTGTCGTAACCAACAAGCACATCAAATCCATAAAATCCGTCGTGCTTTGATTTGAAATCGCTCCACTCCATTCCTACTTTTAATTCAGCGTATTGATAACCAAAATTACCACCCTTCATTACAATCGTGCTATCAGTTCCTCCCACAGGAAGGTTGTCGAAGTAATAATCCATGCCCCATTGATAATTGACGATGGTACGCAATCTTCGGTTCTCATTCAATAGTCTTCTGTAGTTCAAACTGTAATGCAAGTTTTCCGCGCTCGCTCCCAACATCAAAGCGAGCATTGGATTAAGTCCGACGCCAATGCTGTTCTTTTTGAGGATGGGCTTTTCTTCCACTTCAAGGTATTGAGCATTGATGAGAAATGAATATAGTACGAGAGTTAAAAAAGCAATTGACTTCATTTCTGCAAGGTCCTATTTTTGTTGCAATTAACTTGCTCAAACAGTAAATATTGTTCACAGTATCATACCCAAAAACCCGGTATAAATTTTAGAGTCCTGCTCTTGGTTTTTGAGACTCAATTCTTTTTCATAAAACGGATCACGATTCTCGGATCAAGAAATTCCGTTCCTATTTTCGTGATCCAATTTCCAATGAATGAGTAAAGACGCAATACACTTTGTCGCCGGTTATCGCAATAAACTGAACTGTAGCCAGGAAGAATTTGCAGAATTCCTCAACGTTTCGCGTTCTGCGCTTTCAAAATTTGAAAGTAACAAGCGCGATTTGAATATCGACCTCTCGTCACTTGCTTGGATCTCCCTGCACCTTGAAAACATTGCACAAGATCATCAGCCAAACTTGAAAGCTGTCGCCTCGATGGATGAAGAAATGCTTCTAAATCTGCGTGAACGACAAGAAATAATTTTGGCCACACTAACGCGTTTGAACCTCAAATTAAAACAGATGCTAAAATCCTATTCCGCGGCTTCCATCGCTTTGGAATACTATCAACTTCTGCTAACCGCTCCAGAACAATTTAAAGGACAAGAAAAAATGTGGTTAAAGACCAAGCGCAATCGACAGATTCAGGAAATGCAATTGAATGGACGTTACCCGCAGTATCTACTTGAAGTGAAAATCGCGCAGTTAGAAATTGAGATGAAAATGAATGCTGTGCATCTCGATACGACCATCAGCTGATAAGGAATTGAGGATTGCAGGAGAATAGAATTATGGGACTATAGGGCAATTCCCGCGTTTCGCAGAGCGCCTTTCAAACCCTGTTGACTCACACTCTCCCTCACACTACTTATTAAAGTGTGAGGGAGAGTGTGAGTCAACATGAGCCGCGGTCCGAAGTGCTAGCGCCGCCAATAACCAATAACTTAATAACCCAATAACTAAAAGAAGATGCCATAAACTTGCACCAACAAAACATGTCAAAGATCCTAATTAAAAACATCAAAGGCCTCGTCGGTGTCTACGACGAGTCATCACCTCGTTGGCT
>JAYTOA010000167.1:0-25953 GCA_043748015.1 Flavobacteriales bacterium | reverse complement strand
CTTCAAGGACTTGGTGTGAGAGAAATTTTGAGATTCACTACTCATATAAAGAACATAGGAAATCAGGATTACTTTATAGGTGTTCCTTCGGCAAACAATGATCAATTCGAATGGGATCAATGTCACAATCATTACCACTATGAAGGATACGCCGAGTATTTGCTTTACAATAGTGAGGGTTTACCAATGCCGCAAATAGGATTTAAAAATGGATTCTGTGTATTGGATCTTGAATGCAGCGGTGGTGGTGTTGCGCAATATGGTTGCGGCAACATGGGAATCACTGCAGGTTGTGGTGACATATACAGCAGCGGACTTTCTTGTCAGTGGGTGGATGTGACTGATGTTCCGGGTGGCGATTATACACTGGTGATTAGAACGAATTGGGATCAAAGTCCTGATAACGCAGGGCATTATGAATTGCGATATGACAACAACTGGGCACAGGTTTGCATTCACTTCGATAGAGACGCTAACGGAGCGCTGATCAATTTTACAAAGTCTATTACAAGTTGTCCATTGATCATAGACTGTTTAGGTCAGCCATTCGGTGATATTTTTCCAGATTGCGCAGGCAATTGTCCGGGTGTAGTTGTTCGTGGTGATGTTGTGAATGACAATTCACTCACCGAAGATGATGTGCATCACTATGTACTTTCAACAATAGACAACAGTGTTGATTTAAGTTTTTGTTCTGATTTGAACAATGACGGACTAATCACAGTTACGGATGCTGTAATGCTTGAAGCTTGTATTCATGGACAAGAAGAGTTGGGTGTTGATCCTGAAGACATGACTGATTGCCCTTATGATGATGAATTGGTAAATATTTTTATGTCGTCAACTGTTGGAATTTCTTCAGTGAATACAGAAGATGGTTACGTGGATGTTTATATCCTCAATCCGGATAATGAAGTGAAAGGAATTGAATTTGAAGTTTCAGGAATTACCATCGCAAGTGTTGTGGCGTTGCCCTCACTTGACAGCTGGGATATCATAATGGAGTATGCAGTTGGCGGCGTGCACATCAGTGCTATGGGACATGAACCTACATTCATGGATAAGTTCTCCATTCCGGAACCAATCTTCAGAATCTATGTTCAAGAATTTACTGCTGCAGATGTGTGCATCAGCAGCATCATTGACGTCGTCAATCTCGACAATCACAACACACTTTCAGTCATAGGCGATTGCCAACAAGTGCAATTGAGTTTTGCAAGTTTCAGCGCTTCATCCAATGATGTTTGTCAAGGAGAAAGTGTAATGTTCACAGATACTTCATTACGTGATATCATTTCCTGGTCATGGACTTTTGAAGGAGGAACTCCGGCAACTTCAGATGAAGAAAGTCCTGTTGTAGTTTATAGCGCACCGGGTGTTTATTCCGTAACACTCACTTTGTTCGATGGCATTTTTACAGACACGTATATGGAAGAGAATTTTATCACAGTAGTTCCTTCTCAAATTTATTATGCGGATAGTGATGGCGATGGCTATGGAAATAGTGATGTCTCCATTTCGTCATGTGAAGCAATTGCCGGGTATGTTACCAACTCTGATGATTGCGACGATACAAATGCATCAATGTATCCAGGCGCTCCGGGAACGAATATGGGTGTAGACAACAATTGTAATACTGTAATTGATCCGGAAGAAGTAGCCGTTTGTGAATGTGATTTGAATGGCGATGGATTCGTTGACATCAACGATTTACTTGTGCTGATGAGTCAGTTTGGATGTTCCAATGCATGCACTAGCGATCTCAGTGGTGATGGAATAGTGGGTTCAAGTGATGTTGCCATTTTCATGGGATGCTATATGGTGAACTGTCCATAAGCGTTTGACAAAAGAATTTTCGAAGAGTCGGATAATCATCCGGCTCTTTTTTTTATGGGAAATGTTAGAGTGAATTATAGTTTAATGTCAATCATGATTTTGATACGTTGCTTTTTTACGAACTTGCACAAGTATTCAAACCCATTTTGTTTCAACCTATTTCAGTATTATGAAAAAGTATTTACTCTTCATTTGTTTGCTTCCATCAATCTATTCTTTCACACAAATGAGTATGCCTGCAACTACCATCGCAGAATGGAATCATTTAATGGAATTGTCAGAAAATGTTGATGATCTAAAGCCGGAAGATTATCAGGGACAGCCCATTTATCTCTTGAACGATGGTCTTTACATTTCGATGTTGGGTAAACTAAAATCAAATCCGCATTGGCAAAATTTGATTTCACATGGCGTGAAACGTGGAAGTACTACAGGAAGAATCACCACGATCAAAGTTCCGCTGCGCACGTTTCATGAAATTGATTTTGGCGCTGTGTTCTCATATCTGGAATTGGCGGAGAGAGTGGTGCCCGATCTTAAAGATGTAGTAGTAGATGTGCATGCTGATAGTGTTCGAAATGGTTGGGGTTTACCTTCTGCATACACCGGTAAAGATGTATTGATAGGAGTTACTGATTGGGGATTTGATTATACGCACCCAATGTTTTACGATACGATGTATCAGGAAACCAGAATTGTTGCTGCGTGGGATCAGTATAAAAATGTGGGTGATCAACCGTCAGGATTTTCTTATGGCGTGGAATACAATACACTTGAAGAATTGCTTGCTGCGCAGTCTGATACAGCCAACATATACAGCTACAACACACATGGAACACACGTCGCAGGTATCGCCGGCGGAAGCGGAGCAATGACACCAAACAGAGGACTCGCTCCTGAGGCGGGATTTCTTTTCACTACTTTTTTAGTAGATAATGGAAGCGTACTCGATGCGTGGAATTGGATGCACGGAATTGCTTTAGCCCAGAATAAACGTCTTGTCATCAATATGAGTTGGGGACTTCATTACGTGGGAACATTGGATGGAAACTCTTTGTTGTCGCAGGCAATAGATCAACTTTCGGAAGCCGGAGTTGTCTTCGTTACCTCAGGTGGTAATAACGGCGATGTCAATTTTCACATCAAAAAAACATTCAGCAACAACGCGATAATCTCGCGGCTACAGTTTTATCCTTACGCAGCCAATGCAAACATGTGGGGACAAAGTATTTCAATGTGGGGTGAAGAAAATCATCCGTTCAACGCAGGAATTTCAATTCACAACAACCTCAATGTTTTGCTCGACACGACACCACTTTATCATACGTCAACAGCGCAAGCGTATCTCGATTCTATTATCGTCATTGGTCCTGATACGATTTTTTTCAATCTTGCCACCGACGCTGCGCATCCTTTGAATGGAAGACCTCACATGCGTCTGCGCGTGAAGAATACCAACACCAATCTGAAGGTGATGCTCAATGCTTCTGCGGTTGATGGAACTGTTCATTTCTGGAATGTTGTTGAACTCACCAATGGCGTTGGCAATTGGGGACAAGAGTTTCAGGCGTTCGGAACACTCGGCATCGGAGGCGATTCGCAGTATGGAATTGCCGAGCCCGCTTGCGCAGCTAATGCCATTGCCGTTGCTGCATACACTGCTTCTTATTTCAATGTGATTGGTCAACTTTCCGGAGGACAGATCGCAACTTTCACCAGTACGGGTCCTTTGATTACAGAAGTGATGAAACCCGATATTGCTGCCCCAGGAGTCAACGTTACATCATCCATTTCTTCTTTTACCGATGCTAATTATTCTGCTATTTCATCCGTAACGTTCAATGACCAGACTTATGATTTTGCGAAGTTTTCGGGAACGTCGATGTCATCGCCTTGTGTTGCCGGAATTGTTGCGTTGATGCTGGATGCAAATCCTTTTTTGACAGCAGCACAGGTGAAACAAATTATTCAGGCAACCGCCCGATTGGATAACTACACAGGTTCCATTGTCGCTCCCGGTCATCCACGCTGGGGAATGGGTAAGATCAATGCGATGCAAGCTGTTTTGCTTTCACTGGAAACCATAGGTCTTGGTGTTGAATCACAAACGGTGATCGACATGTCGATTGCTCCCAATCCGGCATCTCATTTTATCAATATTCAATTTGATAACTATCAAATTCCGTTGTCTGTGCATGCTATAGATCTGGCGGGAAAGAGAACGCAATTAGAAGCGATGAGGAATACCGTTGACATCAGTCATCTCGCAAATGGATATTACATCATTGAAGTAATTACTGTTGAGGGATTGGTGAGGAAGAGTTTGATTGTGCAATAGGATATCGCTAATGAAATGCAATATTTTATTAAATATAATCCTTACAAATTTTCACAGGAATCAACCTCGGTGATTTTGGAATAATATACACTGCAGAAAACTCGAATCCTCCACGACCATTGCTCGCAGGTTTGAGATTGCTAGTGTTGATATCATAACTGATTCCAACATTCCATGCATCGTATTGCAGGCCAACAATTACGTATCCCGCATCACGAGCTCTGCCAAAAACACCTGCGTAAAACGATCGCCACATCCATGAGTTTTCTTCCAACACATAATGTGCAAGTCCTCCGAAATTTACTTCTTTATAAGTTCCCTGTGACATGAAAACGGCCATCGGTTCCGCAAGCCATCGGTCATTGATCTCTAATTTATAACCGCCATGTGCATTGAATCGCATGTCGAGTTTCACATATCCATCATTGAAAAAACTTTGCTGCGGATTTCCAATATTCATGATTGCCGCACCGAATGTCATTTCTTTTTTACGGCTCCATGTTTTGAAATAGGCAATGCCCGCATTCACGTTTAAATAGCTTCTTGTACTGCGTGGATACTGCTCACTTGTGTTGACTCCGGGGTCGTAAATAATCCCAGTCCATTGATTGTCATACTTCAATTCCGAGTAGTCAATTTTCATACTCGTCACACCGATCATCATTCCTGCAGAAATGCGCGAAATACCATCACTTCCAACGGAAAAATCTCTTCCAAGTGCAAGATTCAGAACTGAAGTTTTAAGATGTGAATCTCCTGCTTTGTCATTGAAAAAGGAAAGTCCAGTATTCCAGTTGGAGGTCATTACTTGTCCGTTCTTGCTGTTGAGAAAACCATCAGGTAATTCTAGTTTTGATGCATCAGCACTTAGTCCGAAAGTAGAGTAGGGCACCGTTACCGAGCGCCACTGGGTGCGCTGATTTCCGATGAAGCGATACGCCCCGTTGAATTGTCCTGTGAGGCCCGGATTCAAATTGAATGGCGACTGATAGAATTGTGAAAAGTGAATGTCTTGCGCTTCGGATGAAATTGAAGAACACAACAATCCCAATAACAAAAAGATTTTGAAAACGAAGTGAGCAGATTGAACTTTCGCTTTATTGCAAAGCATACAATCACATATGAAGTGCGGTTCATTCATATCATCTGATCAACGTGATATTGCCTTCTTCGAAATAGTCCAACCCTCCGGCACACGTGGCTTCTAGATAATACACATAAACATCCGGGTCGAGGTCACGACCATTGTATTTTCCATCCCATCCGGATTCCAATTTTGTGGTCTCAAACATTTTTTCACCCCAACGATCGTAAATGACGAAGTAAAGTTTGGTGATATTGTTTCCTCGCACAAAAAACTTTTCGTTTGTGCCATCTTGATTTGGTGTGAATGCATTCGGAACATAAATGCTCGGTGGTCCACAAACAAAATCAACCACTCTCAAAAATATTTGTGCGGAAGCAGCACATTCGCCATCCATTGCCGTGACGGTATATGTGATGTCTTGCGAAGGCGTCGCAACGGGGTATTGCAAGTGAATGTTATTCAAGGCTGTTGGCGGTGACCATGTGTAATTCAATCCCGAAGGTTGTACACTGAGTTGCGAAGACTGGCCCTGAACGATGACCATTGGATTGGCTGTCGCCGAAAGAGATGAAGAGGTCAAATCACTAACCGTTACAGTCACAGAATCACTCGCAGTGCAGTTATCCGCAGTGGTAGAAAGAACGGTGAAGACTGTTTCCTCATTTACAACGGCGAGTATAGAAGGAGTGTTTTGACCGGAAACGATAAGATTTTCCGGTATCCACGCAAACGTAAAATTCGGATTCGGGGCAAGTACGGAAAGTTCTATTGTGTCGTTTATACATGTGGTGAAGTCTCCTTGTATCACTGTTTGAAAGCTCACTAGATTTACAAAGACCTGAGCCGTCATCGTGCAATTGTTGACCTGAATTCTCACATAATATGTTGTCGGCACAACTACATTCACAACAATATCAGGATCGGAAGTATTGTCGTTGAGCATATTCGAAAAATTGGCAACATTGCTCCATGTGATAGCGGCGTTCAAAGGACTGTAAGTAGCGATCAGTGTCAATGGAACGTCATCACACAATGTCGTATCGCCGGGAATTAGTAGGTTCAAAACTGTCACATCAACCGATTGCAGGTAAGTATCAATACAACCGTCGTGTTGCACCGTGAGTGTGTAATCCGTATCAGCACCATTTTGAAAAACTGGATTTGAAATGTTTGGATTGTTCAGAAAATTAATTGGTGACCAGCTATAGCTATAAGTTGGATTCGCGTTTGGAAATCCTAGTGTCGTCGATTGTTCGGAACAAATGACGACATCATTCAATGTCGCATTCACAGGTTCGAGTATGGTGATTTCTTTGTAAACAGTATCCACGCCATTACATGTTGTGTTGTGTGTGACAACCAGCATAATGGTAAAAGTACCGGCAGTTATATAGGTGTGCTGTGGTGAAGGAAGATTCGATGTTCCGCTATCGCCAAAATGCCATTCGTATGAGCTGGCGTAAGTACTTGAGTTTGTAAATTGAACGGTTGAGTTCACACACGATGTCGGACTTACATTGAAATCAGCAATGGTGATGGGCAATTGGAAATCGAATTTGTACACGCCGTTGTTGCACGAACTATTATTCACCGCAGACCATGCATTGGAAGGGAAAATAGGAAAGTCATCAAAGCCGCCGCAGCCTGCGCAAACACTTTGGTATATGACACCCTTGCGATCGAATCTGCTTGTGCCACCATCAACGTGTTCACTACTTGATCCACCTCCGAAAAAAGTACCGTACTCAAGTTGCGTAATGTTTTCATCGAACACAGCCATATAAAAATCTCCTGTCGAACATGTGTTGTCAAACGCGTCTGGTGTTGTCTCCAAATTGTTCATGGAATGAAGATTCGCTCCTGGATTAAGCGGATTGTTATTCACAGTTGTAATTCCCCAACCTGAAATGTAAATTCTATTGCAGTAGTCAACAAGGAATGCAGAAGGTGAAAGATTGGGTTTGCTGTTTCCTGTTCCAAAAACAGTTGACCAGATCACTTGCGTGAGATTTGCGTTGAACTTGCTCAATAAATTTCCGCTATCAGGAGTGCCATATCCGGCATTGATGATCATTGATGAACCGGCTGCAGTGGTTTGTCCAAAAACATACACGAGATCTTCGTTGTCAATTTCAATGAAATAAAGTTGATCATAAGAATTACTGCCCCAAAAAGTAGAAGCTAAAAGCGATTGGCCATTGACAGAGAATTTTGCAATGTATCCATCAGCGAGTCCTGTTCCGAATGCTTGCTGAACGGTGTTGATCGTAGTTGGAAAATTATCGGAATTTGTTCCACCACAGACATACAATTCGCCCAAACTATTATTGGTGATTGAAAATCCGGAATCATCAGAAGTGCCACCGAGATACGTTCCCCAAAGCATGGTTGTCAGCGTTGGATTTAGTTTCATCAACACAGCATCCTGCGATCCTGCATTCAAACTTTGATAGGCATTCATCACAGGAAAGTTCACCGAGAAAGTAGATGAAACGATGAGTATGTTTTCATTTTCATCCAATGAGATTTCACCGCGAAATTCATCCGCGTAATTGTGCTTCAGTGCCGTCGATGTGCATACCCCATCATTGCCTGATCCACCGAGATACGTCGATCCAAGAAGGCCTGTACAGAAGGCATTGAAATGGGCAACAACAATATCAGAGCCGTTGGGGAAATTCGCGCCCGTTCCGGAAGGACTCACCAATGATCCGCCACCGAACGAGGTCTGAATCGCTCCTGTCGTAATTGGAAAATCATTTGAACCTGTTGAACCATACACCATCAATTCATTGTTGCTGTTGGTGATGATGCTATGTGGCAAGTCATCTCCGGCACCTCCTAAAAATGTTGACCACACCATGAATGTTCCGCTGATGTCGTACTTTGAAAGTGCCATGTCTATTCCCTGTTCTATTGGACTATTTCCTCCATGATGCGTTGTTTGATATGCGCCAATCGTTACCGGATAATTTTGTCCGAACGCAGAACTTCCGCTGTACAAAAAACCTTCAGTGTCATAGGTTGCTGTGTATCCAAAGTTGTCACTTGAGCTTCCGCTGTAGGAAGAAAAAACAAGTTGTGGATCGATAATCAATTCATGTTTTTTGTCATAGCCTTTTGGAAATTCGAAGTGAACCACGTTTCCCATCAGGACATATTTACAAGCCACCAATCTTTTTTCACCAGCAATAATCTGCCATGCCACAGGTTTTTGTTCCCACACCTCATTCACTGATGTGGTCAATTTGATGCGATCATTTTCCAACTGAATTTTTTCTATTCCGTCATAGGACATCTTAATGTTATTCGGATCAGCACCTGCATGCACTACAAAATCATATTTGAGAAATCCGTCGAGTGAATAATTGACGAGGTCAATTCCCTCATACAAATTTTGCTGAGTTATTTTTCCATATGCCCCGCAGCCACCAGCCCAATACTGTTGATCATTTCCCAGAAAATAATTGTAATAAGTTTTTTGACGTTCTTCCAACCGCGCAGATATGGACTCATTGCAATCAAGAAAATTCACTTTATAGACATGACCTTTTATCCTTGTAGAATTCGGCGTGAAGATTTGTCCGTTGTCGTGCGCGACTCGGATATTTTTCAAATCATAGAAATGAAATGTGAATCCACCTTTTTCAAAAAATATCTTGCCACTTTTGAGGTCTGAACCCGCGACAACTTGTTCCGGCCATTGACCTTTGTTCTCGATCATCTGGATGACTGAATGATCTTGTCCAACCAACGGAGAACAAAGAAGCAAAGCCGAAAACAAAATAATCAGTCGCATCCACATGGTTCGAATGTAAGACTTTTCAACAATTTATGGAATTATCAATGTGATGACATCATATGAAGGCAAAGCGTTGTCAACAGGGGTGAAAAATTGTTCGGACAGTGTTTAAACGATTTCAACTACCCATTGTGATAATTCATGTGAAATGGGCTATTTGTAGTGATAATTAGAGTGTTAATTTGTAAGTTTGGTACATAAATGAAACCATTATTCTAATGATGCTGAGCCGTCTCAATATCCAATGCATTCTGCTGTTTACTGCAATAGCTGTGGGCAGTTTTGCGCAGCATTTGAATAGCGCTGGCGGTTTTATTGAGAATAAGGGGCAGATTCATGACCAAAACGGGTTGATCAACACAAATGTGATTGCCTGTGCGCAAATGAATGGTTTTGATGTGTTGCTTTATCGCGACGGATTTTCTTATCAGCTGAAAGAAATGGATCAGCATGTTCCTTCTAGTTCCGACGATGAATTGATTCGTTCTGAAATTAAATTTCATAGAGTAGACATTCGTTTTGAAGGGATGAATAACAATGGCTGGATCGAATGGAAAGGTATCAGCAATGATTATGATAATTACGTTTCTGCAGATCAATCGGGTACCGTCGCTGTTTACAATGTTCATCGTTTCCAGTCTATCGTTTACCACAATATTTACGCTGGTGTAGATGTGGAATTTCTTGTTTCATCCAATGAACTTCAAAGAAATTCAGTGAAGTACAATTTTATTTTGAACAAGGGCAGTGACATCAGCAAAATAAAATTGCGTTATTCGGGATTGACTGAACGGCAGGCTGAAAGTGGCATAGCTGGTCTAACTCATCAATTGCAGACATCGTTGGGCGTACTTACCGAAACAGTTCCGTTGAGCTATTTTAAAAATGGCGCAGAATTGATTACTGCTAATGTCGGTTTTCAGTCAGGCAATGACGACCTGATCTCTTTTGTTTTTTTGGATGATAAATCTGAGTCGTTCTTAGATCTTCCTTTGATCATTGACCCAATACCTTCTGTCGGTTGGTCCACTTATTTTGGTGGATCATCATCCGATGTTGGATTGGCTACAGAACTCGATGGAATGGGAAGTGTTTATCTCGCAGGAAATACGTCGTCAACTTCGGGAATTGCCACGTCCGGAGCGCATCAGGGAGTATATGGAGGTAGTCCCGCCAATGATATTTTCATATCCAAGTTCGACTTGAATGGCAACCGTTTATGGAGTACTTATTTTGGAGGAAGCTCCGAAGATCAGCTATACGATCTTGTTTGTGACGGAGGTGGATTTTTCTACCTAACCGGTTATTCCACTTCGACAAGTGCGTTGGCTACGCCCGGCGCATACATGACAACCAACGCTGGCGGTTCTGATGCAGTTTTGGCGAAGTTCAACTCCAATGGTGTGTTGCAATGGTGCACCTATTTTGGTGGTGGACAGAACGATATTGGAAGAGGCGTAGCAGTCGCCGGTGGCGCAGTTTGTATTGTCGGCCAGACGTCATCAACTACAGGAATTGCAACAGCAGGTGCACATCAAGGA
Organism: Flavobacteriales bacterium; assembly: GCA_043748015.1. Lineage (GTDB taxonomy): Bacteria > Bacteroidota > Bacteroidia > Flavobacteriales_D > Sanyastnellaceae > JAIBBG01. Next base: position 15,349 of record JAYTOA010000167.1, on the reverse strand, counting down.
AGTTACGCCGGCGGTACTACTGATGGATTTCTAGCTATGTTCAATACATCTGGAAGTCTGAGTTGGTCTACCTACTTCGGAGGAATAGCCAATGATGGTGCTCTTGGAATTGCAATGACTGCGACAAGCAACATTTACTTTTGTGGTTTCACAAATTCAACGTCAGGTATCGCTACCGTTGGCGCTCCGCAAGCCACGGCAGGCGGTTCAAACGATGCATTCGTTTCGTGTATTAATACTGCCGGTAGCATTGTGTGGTCTACTTATTTAGGAGGAACCGGTGCCGACAATGGATATAGCATTGACATTGATCCAATGAACAATGTTTTGTTAAGTGGACAGTCCAATTCCGCTTCTGGTGTGGCAACTGCCGGCGCATATTCAACTGTAAGAAATGGTTCGAGTGATGGGTTTATTGCAGTCTATGATGCCACTGGATCGAAGATGTGGGCCACCTACATTGGAGGCAATAGTCAGGACAATGCGTACTCTGCAAAGTTTGATGGCGGTGGATTTATCTACGTAGGAGGTTATACCGCATCCACATCTGGACTAGCAACTATCAGTGCGGCTCAAACATCTTTTGGTGGAGGTTTCAGTGATGCATTTCTTGCTCAGTTTTCAAATGTCGGTGTGATGCAATGGATCACTTATCTTGGTGGAAGCGGTGATGAAATTGGCAATTCAATTTCAATCGACAATATCAATGGTGTGTTCTTCGGAGGTTCAACTAATTCAACAAATAATATTTCTACCGCAGGATCACATCAGCCAACTATTGGCGGCAGTGCAAGTAATGATGCATTTCTGATTAGATACGGTAACTTTATGTTACTGCCTATTACCGTTACCAGATTTGAAGCGCATCCTGATTATTCAAATAATTCTATCATATGTCTGTGGGAAATTGAAGAACAGAATTTGTGTCATAATTTCTCGGTTGAAAGAAGTGTTGACGGAATCGAATGGACACACGTATCTGATGTTGGTTGTCTTGCTTCAACAAGTGGACGTTACTATTCCACTGAAGACATGGAACCGGTGAGAGGGCTGATATTTTATCGTTTGAAGCAATATACTTTGAACGGAGAATTTATCGGAGACAAAACTACTTCCGTAGTTTACGCTATTGATATTAATGCGTTGTTGTTTCCGAATCCTGCGTCGCAATTCATCAATCTCATGATCTCGCCAAATGATGATGAGATGATTGATGTTCTTATATATGACAGCTATGGCAAAAGGGTATTCGGCGACAGAATAGCATTGACGTCAAATTCAAATGCATTGTCATTTTATATTGGAGACGCAAAAAGTGGTTTGTATTTCTTGGAAATAATTCACGCCGATGGAAACGTGAATGTTCAATCTTTTTTCAAGGAGTGACGTCGCATATCTCTAATTTCATTGAATGATAAAAAAAACGTCGAAGGAATTTCATTCCTCCGACGCTCATGTTTTTGTCAGACTTGAGTTGATTCTGACCGGCTCAATTTCATATTCTCTCAGCTCACCAGTTCTTTTTCTTTCACACTTTGATTGACTCCAAAAAGAACAATACTGACGGTGAGAAGCAATAGCATGCTCAAACCAATTTTCAATCGAAAGTTCGAATCAGGAAGGGAAGTAATGAGAGGGAAATCCTGCTTCTTCTCTTTGATCACTTTCTTGCCCTTCATCTGAGATGAGAATTCATTCAGATATCCATCGCTTCCGTCGCGATTCCAGCCGGCAAGCGCGTAAACTTCATCTATCTCTCGATTGCGTTTATTGTAAAGGGTTTCTAGATAATCCTGTCCTGCATCACAACTCAAATCTCCTTGTGCCGGATGAGTGAGAATGTAGCGGCATTGATAATTTTCATTGTTAGGGGTTTCTTGAAACTGTAGGTCTGCAGGGAATTTATCTCGACTGTATCTCACGTGCAATCTTGTGAAGAAAATGGTGTATTGCTGCCCTGGCTTTTCATTCAACCAGTTCACACCGGCATCTACAAAATCAGTATTGATTGGCGGTGGTCCAACACATGGATCGCAATGCATGGCGTTGTATGGACTTACGTTCCATGCATACTCAAGAAATACGGCATTGCGACCTTCTGATAGGTATTGCTTTTCGAAAAGCGATTTGTAAAATTCACCAAACTTTGGTTGAACGTACAGTGGTATGTTTCTGTCAGTTGGCATTTTTACTGTGCGATAGTTCGTGCATTCCACCCGACCAGTGCGGGTGAAAGCATATACAATCATGTCCTGTGATCCTTGACTGTTGGCCATTCCCAAACGCAAGGGCAGCATAAACTTGGCGTGCTCAAATGATAATTGAAGTGGTCGGAGGTAGTCGAAGTTTTTGTTTTTCATCTTCTCGAGATTCACTTTTACAACGAAGAATTTCATATTGCTTTTGATATATGGATCAAGAACTTCTTCTGCTTTGTCGGGAATTTTATAACCGTTAGCATTCAACCAATCTTTTAATCCATTTGATTCTGTGGCTGAAAGAATGAGCACATCATATTCATCCACTTCATATTGCGCTTCAATTTTTACTCCGAAGTCTTTGTCCGTAACGGAGCACAATCGAACAGTTGACTCCATCATGGAGGCCTGTCCCCACCTGGTCATTACTTCATCTTCCACCATATAACCACATGGATTGTTGTCGTAATATTCTACAAGGCGTGGTGCGGAATAATCGTTGAGTACATCGAATACACGTCGTTCTACGACCTTAATGTCCTTTCTTCCAAGAACGACCGGCACAGGTACAACCATAGCAAAATCTTTGAGGTTGCCTTGAAAGTCACTACTCATGGTAATGACGTTTTTGTTGCCGTCACGAACCATGATGACCTCGCTTTTGTTGTTGAACAATTTGGCGTCGGCTTTGGCAACATAGAATCCACAGAAGGCGGATAATTCAGACATGCTCCCCAGAAATAGTGCGAGAAGCACAGTGATGATTGGAAACTTTTTCATTGTTTTTATTTTTAAATTGAAGTGATATTATTTTTTGCTGATAGAGACTTGTATAGAAGTTGAAACTTCAGGGGATGAATTTGTGAACCATTTGAATGAAGGTTTTTTTACCCATATGTCAAACAATGGCGTGAACGGCGTTGCGAAGAACAAAACCCAGAATGGCGCACCGTTAATGAAATAAAAATTGGTGAGATAGAAACTGATCGCCGCAACCGCAATTGACCAAATGATACGCGTTCTCTTGGCGTTGGGAGTTGTCATTGGATCGGTGATCATGAACAATGCAAACAACCAGAGCGATCCACTGCTGAGTTTAAGGAGAAGTACATCCCATTCCCAACCGAGATAAATGATGGTGCGGAAAAATTCTAAGGTGGAAAGAGTCAGAATGAATGCAACACCGGTTTCGAGTCGTTTGATATTGCTCAATACCGCCAATCCTGCAGTTCCAACCATGAATACTAGCAACGCGCCGTTGCCCCATTGTCCGGGAGAAATCCATGCCTCGCCACTAATCAGAATTATAATGACAATTCCAAAATTTGCTGGATTCCATAAATGCTTGCCTTTGATTTTGACCAGAAATTTTTGTCCGATGGCGAATAATGCTGCGAATAGAAATAACCATGGTGAATTCGCTTTGAGCAAAAGTGAAATCCCCAAAGCTGTGATCATCGCACTCTTCAAAGAGTGCTTCGGAAAACCAGCGAATCTTATGGCGAGGAATTGTGCAATCAAACAACCACCAAATGCCGCCAGGTATTTTTTCCAATCGGCGTCCCAGCCAAGTGTGTAGATGCCAAAACAGAGAAAAGAAATTTGTGAGATGATCTGAAAATGTCTGCCGTCAGAGCGCATCCAGAGAAGGATTGTGCGTAAGTATGGTGTGATTGAACTGAGCATAGAGTGTGGTTTTGAAATGCGGTACACACAACCTTTGAAAGCGTTCAAATTATTTTCAATTGAATACAATCATTACTTTTTATCCTAATTTCTGGATGTTAGAACCTACATCAAAATGATCCTTTGGTATCACCTTGTAGGATGATTCCTCCATTCGATTCGGGATGTCAAGCACATGTGAACGAAGGATGAGTTGATGCTACTTCTGGGCGTGTTCAATTTTTATACATGGAAGAAAAAAAGCAAAGAATTTCGCTTTTAGTCAATTGCAACACCCAGCGTAGGAGCCTGAATTTGTAGCCAATTCAGATTCAATTTGAAGTCGCAAACGAATTCCCAAGGTCTGCGAATTACAGCGACTCAGAGGGTGCCGGTCCTCGCGGCCTGAGCCAAATTCGTTGGGGATCTCTTAACGCGTATTCCGAAAAATGGAGTCCTTTGTCCCATTAATGGTATTTGTGTACAAACACTTAAAACAACAGTGCATTGCATCAGAACTACAACGAAAAAAACGCGGTTCGTAAGTTCTCTACTCTTAGTCGCCGCGTATTCCTCTTTTATTCAAAGATTGTTGCTTAAACGTGAGCGGAATCTATGGGTTGCAATTTGCAACGACATGTAGTTTTGGTACAGAATAAATATCGAGACTTATGAGATCAATTATTATCGCTCTGCTTTTGTCATTTGCTGCATCCAACATGTTTGCTCAATACACGCTCTATAAAGAAATTGAAGGAGTTCAGTTTCATACGAAATGGGGAAATGAAAAATGGTACAGCAAGAAGAGTCCCAAAATTCTGATGGTGAAAATCATCAACAAGAGCAGCACTGCAGCGGAGTTTACATTGGGCATAGAATTTTTTACCAACCTGATAATGATCGAGGAAAGTGCTGAAAAGCCTTATTGCGTGAGTGCGGGAAAAACTTTGTTGCCACGTGTTGCTGGTTTGGCATTTAAGCCTGCTAAAGCAAATCCTGAGTCATTGGACTCATTCGAATTGACTGGCCTGGAAATAGAGAAATTGGCAACAACGAATTGCAAACAACAGTAGATTGCTGAGAAGGGAGAATTGACGGATTGACTTTGAATGTTGTAAATCAGATTACTTCACAAATTCAGTGACCATATTTTTCATTTGCAAATCCATAGTGTTGCCATCCACCATTTCAAAGTTTTTTGGGATTTCAAAATACTTATCGTCGACTGCTTCAAATGATACGGATTTAGCTCGAAGGCGCATGCGCATTCCATATTGCTCCATGTCATAACCCATCAGGAATCCATCAATTTGTTCGAATGGATTCCACCAGTTCGTGCATGAAAGGCCAAGTCCTTTTGTGTAATAGATATCTATCGCAGGCAGCGAATCATGCGCAAAATGTGCGATTGCTTTATTGCAGATGTAACCGGCAATGTTGATCGTTTCTTCAGTTGTAGTGTAAATCAATTTTGGATATCTGCCATACCATGCCCGCGTCTCTTCTTCGTTGAGTCTCGTTCCAAAACGTTTACTCATATTCTTTAATAGTTGCGTGAATACTTTGTTCTCGCAATCAACTATGAGATTTGTCGTCATGATATCATAACTCGATTTCACTTCTGAATGGAGTTTGCTTCCTTTGAAATGAAACGTCATTTCGGTGGGATATAGATCCATCATTACAGAATTGCTCTCAAATGGATAAGTCAATTCGTAGACAATTTTTCCTTCAAGACCGTCGCCACTTGCTTTAGGAGAGTTGCAAGAGGACATGCACATGCCGGTGACGATACAGAATGAAACAAATATGTGACAAAGGGTGGAATTCACAGGGTTTTCTTGAGGTGTTGGTACTTATCAACTGAACTGAAACGCAATGATTCAATATTTGGTTACATCTTCGGCAATGTTTCCAACTTTGCACCAATGCAACGCACCAATAAAGTTTTGATGATCCGGCCGGTGGCTTTCAGTATGAATCCTGAAACGGCTTCCAATAACCATTACCAGCATTCACATTCTGATGACGAGTCATCGGTGATCAATGCTCATGCTCAGCAAGAGTTTGACGCAATCGTTAAAACACTCGTTATTCATGGTGTGCAGGTTCATGTAGTAAATGACACACCATTGCCGCTCACGCCTGATAGTTTGTTTCCGAATAACTGGATCAGTTTTCATGGTGATAAGTATGTATTGTATCCCATGCAAGCTTCCAACAGAAGACTTGAACGCAGAATTGATTTCAATGAATCAGATTTTCAGTACGCTTTTGGCAAGAAACAAAAAGTGGACTTCGCTCATCATGAAGGAGAAGGTCATTACCTCGAAGGCACAGGTAGTCTTGTACTCGACAGAATCAATAAGTTGGCTTACGCATCTTTATCAGAAAGAACATCGGATGATTTGGTGCGTGAATGGTGCAATGAAATGGAATATTCACAGGTGATTTTTCATGCGTGTCAAACTGTATCGAACAAAAGAGTTCCCATTTATCACACCAATGTGATGATGAGTATAGCTACAGATTTTGCCATTGTATGTGCCGATGCTATCGATGATGTCAACGAGAGAAAATTTGTTTTGTCAAGTCTTGAACAATCAGGTCGCGAACTGATTTTGATTTCGGAAGATCAAGTGAATCAGTTTTTGGGCAATGCGCTGGAACTGCAAACCTTTAATAATAAGTCCATACTTGTAATGTCTGACAGTGCATTCGCATCTCTTCAAGCTCATCAAAAGCAAAACATAGAAAAATATTGCGAGATTGTTCACTCGTCGTTACAGACCATTGAGAAGTATGGCGGAGGTAGTGCCAGATGCATGATTGCCGAAGTTTTTTGATGTTGGAAGTAAGTTGGAAATTCCTTGTTAAGTGAATCGCACGGAAAGATTTGTTGCACAAAGTTGGCATTGAAAAAGCATAACTTGCGCCCTCTATGAATTCGAATTACGATATACAACAATTGATCGGTGATGCCGCCACAAAGGCCATCCAAAGTTTATATAACAAAGATCTTGGCGGCACGCAGTTGCAATTTCAAAAGAGCAGAAAAGAGTTCGAGGGCGACACGACAATCGTTGTTTTTCCACTTGCGAAAATTTCCGGTAAGGGTCCGGAGCAAACAGGAAATGACATTGGACAATTTCTACTTGATCATGTGGAAGAAGTAGAAGCATTCAATGTTGTCAAAGGATTTCTGAATATCTCCCTGAGTGAGAAATTCTGGTTGGGCTTTTTTAAAGAGGCTGTTTCAGTACAGCAATTTGGTTTTGTTAAAGCGGATTCAATGCCTCGCGTTATGGTTGAGTTTTCTTCACCCAATACCAACAAGCCTTTACACCTCGGACATCTTCGAAATATTTTCCTCGGTAATTCAGTAGCGGAAATTCTCAAAGCTGTCGGACACAAAGTGACCAAGGTTCAGATCATCAATGATCGGGGAATTCACATTTGTAAAAGCATGCTTGCCTGGGAAAAGTTCGGCAACGGAGAAACGCCGCAGTCAAGCAATCTGAAAGGCGATAAGCTCGTTGGTAAGTATTACGTCGAGTTTGATAAAGAACAGAAAAAGCAAGTGAAGGCGCTTATAGAGTCTGGTGTGAAGGAAGAGGATGCTGCGAAGCAAACAGCCATTATGCAAGAGGCACAGGCAATGCTTCTTAAATGGGAAGCGCGTGACCCAGATGTGATGGCACTTTGGAACAAAATGAATGGTTGGGTGTACGAAGGCTTCGACCAGACTTACAAAACTATCGGTGTAGAATTCGACAAACTTTATTATGAAAGTGAGACTTATATCAATGGAAAGGCGGAAGTAGAAATTGGTTTGAACGCCGGTATATTTTTTCGCAAAGAGGATGGCTCCGTTTGGATCGATCTGACCAATGATGGATTAGATGAAAAAGTGGTGCTTAGAAAGGATGGCACCGCAATGTATATCACTCAGGATATCGGAACGGCCATATTGCGTTTTCGTGATTTTCCTGATCTCGCGTATCAGATTTACACCGTCGGAAACGAGCAAGAATATCACTTCAGAGTCCTAATCAAGATTCTGAAAAAACTTGGATTCGATCAGGCCGACAAATGCTACCACCTCAGCTATGGTATGGTGGAACTCCCTGAGGGCAAAATGAAATCACGCGAAGGAACTGTTGTAGATGCTGATGATCTCATGGCAGCCATGGCGGATGTCGCCAAAGAGGTAGCGCAGGAGCAAGGAAAACTCGAAGGATTGCCGGAAGCGGAGAAAGATCAATTGTATAACGTCATTGGAATGGCCGCGATCAAATATTTTCTGCTCAGAGTTGATCCAGTGAAGAACATGATGTTTGATCCGAAAGAAAGCATTGACTTCAATGGCAACACAGGTCCGTCTGTTCAATATACTTATGTACGAACTCTCGCGCTTTTACGTAAAGCTGCCGAAGGCGGTATGGAGCTTGATCCTGTGAAGTTGGATTTCAGTAATGTCAGTGGTTTGAAGAAAACGGAATCCGATCTCATCAGCAAAATTTACGATTGGCCGGAAGTATTACGAAATGCTGCTGCTTCCTATAACCCTGCTGATGTCGCGCATTACTGCTATGATCTGGCGCGCACATATAATGCATTCTATCATGAGAATCCCATCATCAGAGAATCCGATGAGGCGCTGAGATTTTTACGTCTATCACTCACAAAGAAGACAGGCGAAGTTATCAAAGACGGTATGGGGCTGCTTGGAATAGCTATGCCGGATAGAATGTGAGTATTCCGTGACAAATTTTTTTATTTAGAAAGATTTTTAATAACATCTTTGCGGCTCGATGAAAGTCATTATCGCCGACAGCAATCTTTTGATCCGTGCAGGACTTAACGCCATACTCTCGCAGCATGACGAGTTTGTTCTATGCGGAGAAGCATCCAGCGACGAACAGTTGATGGATATGGTGAAAAGCTTCAAGCCAAATGTTGTCTTGATAGATTTCGCAGCAAAAAATTTCAGTATTGATGTCGTTCCGGCGGCTTTGAAAATCAATCCACGCACGCGTTTCATCGCAATCACTGGCGAACAATCGGGTATAACCATCGTTAACGCCTTGCGCGCAGGCATTGTCAGTTATATCAAGAAGGATTGTGATATGCAGGAAATTGTCGAAAGCGTTCGCGAAACGGGTGGTGGCGGTAAATTCTTCTGCGGTCAAATTCTTCAGGCCATCCGCAAGGAAGCCATAGATGTGAATGACCTCGATTTATCAGATTTCAGTTGCGAACCGGTTACCATCAGCGATCGCGAAGCTGAAATCATCACTTTGATAGCCGAGGGATATACCAACAATGAAATTGCGGAAAAGCTTTATCTGTCGCCACACACTGTGAATACACACCGCAAGAATATCTTGCAGAAATTGGGCGTGAACAACACCGCGGCAATTGTAATGTATGCCGTAAAAACACGGCTCGTAAGTCCCAATAAATTCCTCTTCAGTCCTGTGTCCTGAACCTATGAACAGGTGGATTTTTCTCTGTTTTCTATTTCCGGATCTACTCATGGCCATTCCTACTGACCAGCATCTATTCTATTGCAATTCACTACTTCCGAGACTTCTGAATCGTTTAAGATTCCATCATTAACCCACATCCTCCTTTTTTCGGGCGGCTCAAGGCTTACATTTGCCATAACTCCCTTCCGGAAATGAACCGAGAAGGATATTATGAATCAAAAAAATGTTCGCTAAAATGATAGCTACAACATCGAACACCATCGTTCAAAAGTCTTCAAAAAGCCGATTGCAGGAAGTGGATTGGGTAAATCTGGGATTTGGTAAAGTATTCAGTGATCACATGGCCACCATTGAGTATCGCGATGGTCAATGGCAAACACCCGAAATCAAACCATACGGTCCATTGAATTTAAGTCCGGCCATCAGTGCATTGCATTATGGTCAGGCAATTTTCGAAGGTCTAAAAGCATATAAAAATGACGAAGGTGAAATACTCATTTTTCGCCCGGAACGAAACGCCGCAAGGTTGAATGTCTCTGCAGCAAGAATGTGTATGCCCACATTACCCGTTGAACTTTTTATTGATACGATGGCACAGCTCGTCAACCTCGATAAAGACTGGATTCCAAAAGGTGATGGCGAATCACTTTATATAAGACCACACATGTTTGCGATTGACGAGTATGTTGGCGTGAAACCGAGTGATACTTATTTGTTTGTCATTTTCACATGTCCTGTTGGAAAATATTACACCAACGAATTGAAGGTGAAAATTGAAACGAATTACACACGTGCTGTTAGAGGTGGTACAGGTCATGCGAAAGCAGCCGGTAATTACGGAGCTGCATTGTTCCCAACTCAAATTGCTAAAGACGCCGGTTATGATCAGGTGCTCTGGACCGACAGTCAGGATCATGAATTTTTTGAAGAAAGTGGAACCATGAATGTGATGTTTCTAAGTGGTATGACATTGTTGTCACCATCATTGAGCGATTCTATCCTCGATGGTGTAACACGCAACAGCGTTCTGCAACTCGCGCGTGATTGGGGTTATCAGGTAGAGGAGAGAAAAGTTGCCGTAAAAGAAATTGTTGATTTGTTGAAGCAAGACAAACTGGATGGCGCATTTGGAGTTGGAACAGCAGCAACCATTGCCCCAATTTGTTTGATACATCATGAAGGTGTTGACTATAATGTTGGAAAGCACGAAAGTTCTGATTTCGCAACAAAAGTGAGCACTTACCTCGATCGTTTAAAGCACGGCCGCGAAGAAGACAAACACAGTTGGAATTATAAAATTGGATAGTTTTTCGTTTATTGGGAAAATGAATTTTGCTGCGTCATGGCCATAAATAGAAGTCTTTAACACACTTCAAACGTATTCGACTTCTTGAATCAGAATTTCGCAATTGGAATAATAGTGTTGTCACAATTAAATGTCGTTGACGCAACAACCCAATAACCCAATAACGCAATAACCAATTCCAAGCCTCCTATCCCCTAAATCCTAATTCCTAACCCCTAGAGATGTCCCGCATCGATTTTTCACAAGTACGACCACGCTTTTCTGAACAAAATGAAAAGATCAGGTACGGCGCCGGTTCGCCACCTTTTTTGCGTGGACCTTATGCGAGCATGTACACCATTCGTCCCTGGACAATAAGGCAGTACGCGGGCTTCAGCACAGCAGAAGAATCCAATGCGTTTTACAGAAGAAATCTTGCCGGTGGTCAAAAGGGCCTAAGTGTAGCTTTTGATCTCGCTACTCATCGCGGATATGATAGTGATCATCCACGTGTAGTCGGTGATGTTGGAAAAGCCGGAGTTGCCATTGATTCCATCCTCGATATGAAGATTTTATTTGATCAGATTCCTCTCGATCAAATGAGTGTGAGCATGACAATGAACGGAGCGGTGATACCAATACTCGCGTTTTACATTGTAGCTGCGGAAGAACAGGGAGTGAAGCCGGAAGATTTGCAGGGCACTATTCAGAATGATATTCTGAAGGAGTTCATGGTTCGGAATACGTATATCTATCCTCCGAAACCGAGCATGCGCATCGTCAGTGATATTTTTCGATACACTGCACAGCACATGCCCAAATTCAATCCTATTTCTATCAGCGGTTATCACATGCAAGAGGCAGGAGCGACCCTCGATATCGAGTTGGCATATACACTTGCGGATGGCTTGGAATATGTCCGAGCAGGTATTGAAGCGGGTATGAGCATCGATGATTTTGCTCCGCGTTTGTCTTTCTTCTGGGCCATTGGAATGAATCACTTCGAAGAGATAGCGAAGTTGCGCGCCGGCAGATTGTTGTGGGCGAAACTTGTAAAAACATTCGATCCAAAGAATCCAAAGAGTATGGCGTTGCGCACGCATTGTCAAACCAGTGGATGGAGTCTTACGCGTCAGGATCCTTTCAACAATGTAGCAAGAACATGCATTGAAGGATTGGCTGCGGCCTTTGGTGGAACACAATCACTGCATACGAATGCACTCGATGAAGCCATTGCTTTGCCAACTGATTTCAGCGCGCGCATTGCTCGTAATACGCAATTATTTCTTCAGGAAGAAACGGATATCTGCAAGGCAATTGATCCATGGGCAGGTTCAACGGTGATGGAGAAGATGACAAACGACATTGCTGAAAAGGCCTGGAAGCTCATTCAGGAAGTGGAGGAGTTGGGCGGTATGACAGCAGCCATAGAAGCCGGTTTGCCGAAGTTGAGAATTGAAGAAGCCGCTGCAAGAAAGCAAGCTAGGATTGATAGCGGAAAGGATAAAATTATTGGCGTAAATGTTTTTCAGTTGGATGAAGAAGCTCCAATGGATACTTTGGAAGTAGACAACAATGCAGTTCGTATTTCTCAGTTAGAAAGATTGAAACAATTGCGCGAAGAAAGAGATGAGTTCTCATGTAAAGCGGCGCTGGATGCGATAACGGCAAGTGCATCTTCCGGCGAAGGCAATCTACTGGAGCTCGCTGTAGATGCAGCCCGTAAGCGCGCAAGCCTCGGTGAAATTTCATCTGCGATGGAAGAAATATACGGTCGATATAAAGCTTCAATCAGAAGTGTTAGTGGAGTGTACTCAAGTGAATCTTCAATGGATAAAGACTTTGAAAAAGCCAAAGCGATGAGTGATCAGTTCGCAAAAATTGCTGGTCGCCGACCGCGCATCATGGTTGCGAAAATGGGTCAGGATGGTCACGATCGCGGTGCAAAAGTGATTGCAACCTCTTTTGCGGACATCGGTTTTGATGTGGATATAGGCCCACTGTTTCAAACACCCGAAGAAGTGGCCAAGCAGGCAATTGAAAATGATGTGCACATTGTTGGCGCATCATCACTTGCTGCAGGACATAAGACACTCGTTCCAAAATTGATTGAAGAGTTGAAAAAACAAGGAAGGGCAGATATTTTAGTTGTAGCCGGTGGTGTGATTCCTGAGCAAGACTATGATTTTCTTTATACCGCCGGTTGCGTCGGTATCTTCGGGCCGGGTACAAAAATTTCTATTGCAGCACAGGATATTCTCAATGTACTGATAGAGGGAAATAAATAGTCGGATCAACCAAGACTGCTTCTTTTTTTTCAAGAAAATAGTATCCCGACTGAATGGGGAAAATCAATAAAGTGAATCATCCACCACTTCAGTACGCCATTTTTGGAGTAACCAGATTCAATCCTCCATCAACATTATATTGAGCAAGTGCAATGCGCTGCCTTGGCACTTTACTCTAGCTTTGAACACAATTAATAAGTACTTATGGAATCAACCCAGGAATTAAAACTTGCCGTGCTCATCGACGCGGACAATGTTCCCTCTTCAAATATCAAAGGCATGTTGGAAGAAATCGCCAAATATGGCACGCCCACTTTCAAGAGAATTTACGGTGACTTCACCCGACCAAATCTTACAGGATGGAAAAATGTTTTACTACACCATGCCATCACACCTGTACAACAATACAGCTACACTACCGGTAAAAATTCTTCTGACTCGGCATTGATCATTGATGCCATGGACATTCTCTACACAGGTGGAGTAGATGGTTTTTGCATTGTGTCCAGTGACAGTGATTTCACACGACTCGCCACCCGACTTCGTGAAGCCGGAAAGAAAGTATTCGGCATAGGAGAAAAGAAAACGCCATCCGCGTTTATTGCTTCCTGTCACAAATTTATTTACATAGAAATTCTCAAGAAGAAATCGGATGATGATCAACCGACACCCACAACGAGGAGCGGTAAATCTTCCACAGGGAAAGCGAAGCAGTCAAAAAATGGTAAACCATCGGGCAACAAGCTGAACAATCTTATCATCGAGAGTATCAACGACATTGCGGAAGAGGACGGCTGGGTATTTCTTGGTGTTTTGGGTAATCTGATACTTAAGAAACACGCCGATTTTGATCCTAGAAATTATGGCAAACGAAAGCTTATCGAGCTTATTCGTACTATTCCTGAAATAGAGATTGACGAAAGAAAAACCGGTAAGAACAATATCTCACACTTCTTTGTCAGAGTAAAGAATGATTGAACAATCGCTATGTTGAGTTGTTCAACATATGCGGTCGTTCGAAGGATTGCGTCAACATCATGAAAGATAAAATTGTCATAGCCGGAGGTACAGGATTTGTCGGCAATTATTTGCGTGAAAAATTTGAAAGCGAAGGGAAGGACGTCATCATTATTTCCCGATCTTCTGGCGTAACCTGGCATGATGAGTCATCCCTAGTCGAAGCATTAAACGGTGCAGCAATGTTGATCAACCTTGCAGGTAAATCTGTGAATTGTCGTTACAACGAGAGGAACAAAAGATTAATACTAAATTCTCGTATTCAAACAACACGACTGCTCGGGGATGCTGCTTCTAAATGCACTTCACCACCAAAATTGTGGTTGAATGCAAGCACTGCCACCATTTATCGCGACGAAAAGACACGGCCCAATACCGAAATGGATGGCAATACAGGTGAAGGATTTTCAGTCGAAGTTGCCAAACTTTGGGAGGAAACATTCTACTCTTTCAGATTGAAGGAAGTTAGAAAGGTGGCGTTGCGTATTTCTATTGTGCTTGGCAAAGGTGGCGGAGTCATCCCTATTTTTAAAAAGCTGACAAAGTTAGGTTTGGGTGGAACACAGGGTAGTGGTGAGCAGATGTTTAGCTGGATTCATATTGAAGACTTATACAGGATGATCAAGTTCATCTATGAGAACGAGGATATTAACGGGTCTGTGAATTGCGCTTCACCAGTGCCGGTAACGAATAATGTTTTTATGAGATCCATGCGCAAAGCCATGCATGTTTCTTTTGGTTTACCGGGACCAAAGTGGTTGCTCGAAATGGGCACAGTTTTGATTGGAACAGAGCCCGAGTTAATCTTCAAGAGTCGGTGGGTAGTGCCGGATAAATTACAAAAGGCAGGTTACATATTCCGTTTTGGCGAAATTGAAAAGGCGTTATCAGACTTATGTGATTCTTGATCTCGAAACATTTTGGTAATTATTGCGTATCTAATTGTACTATAATAATACCCTATGTTCGGAATTAGAATAACGAAAGAATTGGAACTGGAAGGTTCACCCGCTGAGTTTTTCAAAGTGGTAACCGATGTCCCGAGATGGTATCTCTGGAGTACCATTTTCTTTCATGCCACTATCGAGGGACTATTCGAAGAAGGCGTGCGCGGCTTAGCCATTCCAAAACTATATCGATCGGCGCCTTTCGTCATTTCGAAGATTGTCAAAGACCGACTTATTGAAATCGATTATCTCATTCCAATGTCGAAAATCAATGTTCAATATGAATTCACTCCGGCATCTAATGGTAAGACGATGATGCGATTGACAGCGCGAAATTCAAGTTTCTATGGATGGATTTTATATTTTGTTCGAGGAAAAGCTTTTCGCAGAGATTTTGAAAAATCTATTGGTGCATTGGGCAAACAGGTCCTTTCTTTGCGCCTGTCAAAGTAGTTTT
>JAYTOA010000166.1:0-9656 GCA_043748015.1 Flavobacteriales bacterium | reverse complement strand
ACGGGAGCTGTCTCTTTGTTATATACCGCTATTCGGTTCTGAACAATGCTTTCATCCGCGTCATCGGCTCTACCGCTTGTCTTAGCGCGATTCAACAATCTCGCTATCAATTCTTTTTCGTCTACTTCAAGTGCCAACATACATTTGATGCTGCTGTTTTTTGACGTAAGAAATTTATCCAAAGCTTCCGCCTGTGTGGAGGTGCGTGGGAAACCATCGAAGATAAAACCCTTGGCATCCGAATGCTTGTTCACAGAATCTTCAAGCATCATAATAGTGACACTATCCGGCACCAACTCGCCCTTATCCATGAATGATTTAGCAAGCATACCTAATTCCGTATGACCTTTGATGTTGGCCCGAAAAATATCCCCAGTGCTCAAATGCACGAGACCATAACGCATTATCAGGTTTTCCGATTGCGTGCCCTTACCAGCTCCTGGAGGACCAAAAAGCACAATGTTCAGCATACTTCTTTGCATTTGGATAAGCCGCGAAAATACGTTCAATCGAAAGTTTTCACACTTTCCGATTATCCCAAATCAAGCGATAGAATATCCTGGTTCATTTTCGCGAGATACAAGTCCATATTCTATCGCTTAGACTTGAGAATCCCGCTTGTATTTTCAAATAATAGTTCTCGCGCGCATTGCGGGATTAAGAGCAATCCATCTTTACTTTCGCCATCCAAAATTTTGCATAAATGAATTACGACGTTATTGTTTTAGGAAGTGGTCCCGGCGGCTATGTAGCAGCTATCAGAGCTTCACAACTAGGTTTGAAAACAGCCATTGTAGAGCGTGAAGCCCTTGGCGGAATTTGCCTCAACTGGGGTTGTATTCCAACCAAAGCACTTTTGAAAAGTGCTTCCGTGTTTGAATATATCAACCATGCAAAAGACTATGGAATTGAAGTAGCAAAGCCAACGGCAGACTTCGGCGCAATAGTAAAGCGCAGTCGCGGTGTGGCAGAAGGCATGAGCAAAGGCGTTCAATTCTTGATGAAAAAGAACAAAATAGATGTGATCATGGGTTCCGGAAAAGTGAAGCCTGGTAAGAAAATAGCTGTAACTGCCGCTGACGGAAAAGTTGCAGAGTACAGCGCCACGAGCATCATCATAGCAACCGGCGGAAGATCTCGCGAACTTCCTGCTTTGAAGCAAGATGGGAAAAAGATCATAGGATACCGTGAAGCAATGGTACTTCCGAACCAGCCCAAGAGCATGGTGATTGTAGGCAGCGGAGCTATTGGCGTTGAGTTCGCATACTTCTACAATGCTATGGGAACGAAAGTCACAGTTGTGGAATTCCTTCCGAATGTTGTTCCAGTGGAAGATGAAGATGTTTCAAAAGCCCTTGCAAAATCTTTCAAAAACGCAGGTATAGATATACTTACCAGTGCAGAAGTGACAAAGGTTGACACATCCGGAAGCGGCTGCAAAGTGACTATCAAAGAAGCGGCAGGCGAAAAAATAATTGAAGCAGACATTGTTCTTTCGGCCATAGGAGTTGTTGCCAATATTGAAGGAATTGGACTTGAGGACGCAGGAATCATCACTGATAAAGGGAAAATTGTCGTTGACAAATTCTATAAGACGAACATCCCGGGATATTTCGCTATTGGAGATTGCACTCCGGGTCAGGCATTGGCGCATGTTGCCAGCGCCGAGGGAATCATTTGTGTTGAACAGATTGCGGGTCATCATCCCCAACCGCTCGATTACAATAACATTCCGGGTTGCACTTATTGTACACCGGAGATTGCATCCGTTGGAATGACAGAGAAAGCTGCAAAAGAAAAAGGTTACGAATTAAAAATTGGAAAATTTCCATTCAGTGCATCCGGAAAAGCAAGTGCTGCCGGTCACAAAGACGGATTTGTAAAATTGATCTTCGATGCGAAGTATGGCGAATTGCTGGGCGCACACATGATTGGCTCCAATGTCACCGAGATGATTGCAGAATGTGTGGCGCTTAAAAAACTAGAAGCTACCGGAGAAACGATTATCAAGACAGTGCATCCACATCCAACGATGAGCGAAGCCATTATGGAAGCAGCAGCGGCGGCTTATGGTGAAGTGATACATCTGTGATTTGGAGGATTGTTGATCGAAGCAGAGCTTCTTCCCTATAATCCCATAATCCTTCATCGGCGCAAAACCAATGAGTGATTTGAGGACTTGGAGAATTGATGATTGGTGTAGAGCTCCTTCCCTATACTCCTGAAATCTTTCCTGTAAGAAAGCATCATTTTCGAATAGTTACAAGGAATGCTATGACAGACTACGAACTTAAAGACATAGACTCCGAAGACATAGAAGATTTACTGGTAAAAGCGGAGGCTTCTTTCGACATCACTTTCGTTGGTGATGAGTTGGCTTATATAACCACATTTGGACAACTTTGCGACCACATTACAAATAAAATTCAGCTCGACAATTCAAACGACTGTACAAGCCAACAAGCATTTTACAAACTTCGTGACGCAATTGCCTCGACACTTCAAATCGACAATAAAACAATCTCAATAGATTTTCCTCTTGTCGACCTTTTACCAAAACAAGCCAGACGTTCAAGGACAAAGAAATTAGAAAGACATTTGGGTTTTAAAATAAACATATTGCGACCACCGCATTGGGTGACAGGAACTCTTGCAATTATTTTACTTGCATCACTCGTCGGACTTTTCTTTAATTGGCAAATCGGACTATTAGGACTTTTGGTTTCAATCGCTGGACTTTGGTTTGCAAATAGAATGGGCGTCGAACTAGACTTGCAAACAGTTGGACAAGTTGCTGAAAAAATGACCAGGGAGAATTATTTAAAATCAAGACGAAATTCAAAGACATTCAATAAAAAGGAAATTGAAAGCGTTTTGACCGACTGGTTCAGTAACTACTTTGATATTGACAAAAGGAAATTAACGAAAGACGCTGAATTTGTATGACGACAAAAAGAAGCACAGCTGCAACAGCACCTACCCAAAAGACGGGGTTTCGTGTTCCAAAGAGTTTAGAATTTAATTAGACTTTAGTTTTTCAAATCAGGTTTCGTGGTAAAAGTCCCACCCTTCAGGTAGCTGCTAAACGATCAGTAATACTCAGTTCTCTGGATATCCATCATTTACCCAACACTGTATTTTATCAATATTCTTTTGCGAAAGTCTGGTTGAACCATTGGGCATGGTCTGATCAGTGAGTACTTGCCTGCGAAATTTTCCGTTAGTGATAACTGCGTTCATTCCACTGAAGCTGGTAAAATCACCATTTGATGAGCCTGCATTGTGACAGCCACTTGAGTTACAATTCCCTTCGATAATAGTCTTAATGTTCGCTACATATGTTGGATGCGAACCGTCGCAGACCGGCTGTAGCTTAGTGCTTCCACCTTTTTTACAAGAAGATATGGTCAATGCAAAAATTACAATGGCTACTAATAATCCTTTCAATCGAATCATGCTGCTATGAAAATTTGGTTAAAAAAAAAGACCCTTCCGAACATGTTCGGAAACGGGTCTTTCAAATCATTATAGATCAAAATCAGGCTGCCGTTACTTCTTTTTTCTTACGGCCACGCTTTGGCTGTTCCTGGTCAATCCACTTATCGTTTTTATGTTCTCCCATGACAACAACTTCCTTTTCAGGGAATACACCATACTTCTCGGCAATCATCATCATGCCTTCGCGTGTGGTACTGTACATCATAACTGGACTTGACATTCCTTTGTTTTTTACGCCCACGTAAAACCCGTTCTTCAATCTAGCTGGTTTTGTTGCCGGTCTGCCGGCGCTCTTTTTAGAATTCATGGGTGCAATATAATAAGACACATTGTTGTACAATCCTTAAATATGTCTATAGTTTCTGTTAATTTTTGCTTACGCGCAAAAATCTAAGAATCAAGCATGTACGGCAATTTTGGAGTGTTCAACCACCTTTTGGATGGCAAAATCGACCTCTTGCATCGTCGTCATGCGGCTAAAAGAGAAGCGAATACTGGCACAACCCGGCTTCAAGGCACCAATTGCATCGAGGACGTGGGAGCCTTTTGAAGCTCCGCTGCTGCATGCGCTGCCCCCGCTACACGCAACACCCTCAAGATCAAGAAGAAACAACAACATATCCGCATTTGGATTCACCGGAAGCGTGGTATTGAGGACGGTATAAAGACTTTTCATTTCACCGGATTCACCGTTGAAGACAATACCCGGAACACTGTCTTTCAATGACTTAGCCATATATTGCTTCAGTTCACTCACAGAATCCTGATGCTTTTTCAAGTCGCGATAACAAATCTCCAAAGCTTTGGCAAGACCAACGATTCCATAAAGGTTTTCAGTTCCACCGCGCAGACCACGTTCCTGTCCACCGCCAATAATGTCAGGATTTGCCTTCACACTCTTATTGATATAAATAAAGCCAATACCTTTTGGTCCGTGGAATTTATGTGCTGAAGCATTTATGAACTGAATATCAATATTTTGAAGATCGAAAGGATAATGTCCCATTGTTTGGACAGTATCACTGTGGAAATAGGCATTGTATTTTTTACATAGCTCACCTGTTTCAATAAGTGGCAGAATATTCCCGATTTCGTTGTTGGCGTGCATGAGTGACACAAAACTCTTGTCGTTTGTAGCGAGAAGAACTTCCAGATGTTCCAGATCAACATTTCCTTTTTCATCCAGTTGCACAAAACTCAACTTCGCTTTACCATTTTCCGCCAATTGCTGAGCCGTTTTCAAAACCGCGCTGTGTTCAATTGGAGATGTGATGATGTGCGTGCAACCCAGATCGTAGACGGCGATGTTCATTGCGAGATTGTCCGCTTCCGTTCCACCGCTCGTGAAATAAATTTCTGATGGCGTGCAATTGAGCAATTTAGCAATAGTGCGCCTGCTCTGTTCGATGGCCGTTTTTGTTTTTCTTCCAAAAGCGTGGGAGGATGATGGATTCCCGAAATGCTCGGTGAACCATGGCATCATGGCATCCAGTACTTCTTTGTCTATTGGAGTTGTAGCCGCGTTATCGAGATATACGTTCATTCTGAAGAAAATTAGTGGAAATCAGATGGTGTGATTTCTAAACCTGTGCAAAGTTCTGCATTTCAATTCAAAAAAAGCAATAACAATAGTTGCGATGTTGCATTTTCAGCGCATTCATGCATGAGCACCTGCGAGCTTTTTCACAGCATCTATCACCTTCAGAGCAAGTGCATCAGCTGCTTCGCGTGTTGAATGTTCGGCATAAACACGGATGATCGGCTCGGTATTGCTTTTTCTCAAGTGAACCCATCCGTCGGGGAAATCGAATTTCACACCATCTACGAGATTAACCAGAGCATCGGGGAACATGTTTTTCACTTCATCGAGAATGACTGACACATCAAGGCCGTCGTGAAGTTCGATTTTGTTTTTGGATGCTACATATTTTGGGTAAGAATCGCGCAAGGCAGCCACCGACATTTTTTTTGCAGCGAGATGAGAAAGAAAAAGAGCGATTCCTACGAGAGCATCTCTTCCATAATGAGACTCAGGATAGATAATTCCGCCGTTTCCTTCACCACCGATGACGGCACCGATCTCTTTCATCTTCGCCACAACGTTTACCTCGCCTACTGCTGCGGCTTCATATTTCTGACCGTGCACAAGCGTCACATCTTTGAGCGCTCTGGTTGAAGACAAATTAGAAGCTGTATTTCCCGGAGTGTGCGTCAACACATAATCTGCAACAGCCACGAGCGTGTATTCTTCGCCGAACATGGAGCCGTCTTCACAGACGAAAGCGAGGCGATCCACATCAGGATCTACGACGATTCCAATGTCGCATTTTTTTTCTTTGACCAAAGCCGAAAGATCCTGAAGATGCTCCGGCAATGGTTCAGGGTTGTGAGGGAAACGACCGTTGGGCGTGCAATACAATTCGTAAATTCGATTGACACCAAGTGCTTTCAATAAAGCGGGAACATAAATTCCTCCTGATGAATTCACAGCATCAACCGCGATATTGAAATCTGCTTTTCTAATTGCGTCAACATTCACCAGTTTCAATTGAAGGATTTGACGGATATGTTCTTCGAGATAGTCCTTTTTGGAGACAGAACCGAGGCTATCGATATCAGCGAAACACACTTTACCGCTTTGCGCAACATCCAGCATTTCGATGCCTTCTTCCGCAGAAATGAACTCTCCTTTTTCATTGAGCAATTTGAGAGCGTTCCATTGTTTGGGATTGTGGCTGGCGGTGAGAATGATACCCGCATCCGCAATTTCACGAGGCACCGCAATTTCCACCGTAGGCGTGGTACTGAGACCAAGATCTATCACGTGCGCTCCCATAGCTATGAGACTGCTGCAAACAAGATCGCTGACCATTTTTCCGCTGATGCGGGCATCTCTGCCAACAACAATTTTAATGTCCTGTTTATTGTTTTTTTTCTGCATCATGCTGCAGAATGCTGATGAGAATTTGACAACGTCGATAGGTGTGAGGCCTTCGCCTTCGATTCCGCCCATTGTTCCGCGGATACCTGAGATTGATTTTATAAGCGTCATATAGCTGAATTCATTTTTTTCAAAACTACTTCATTTCGAAAAAACGGAAAAAATTAGTTGGACACATACGATTTTCATTTGGACGATTACCCTAGAAAAAAATCCACCGTCGAAAAATTTCACATCGCACATTTCGTAATCAAAACGTTCTTTTGGTCGAATTCAAGAAGCGAAGAAAAATCCGAACCTTAAACTTCAAGCAATCAATGATTTAACAATCACAAGAGGAATAACAAGCCTATAGAGTGTAACCAGCCAACATAAGTCGCGTTTAAAATGGGTTGTAACATCAAAAATGTGAGAAAACCCCTGTGAATCTGTACCATAACATAACTACCCGTTTTGTTATTTTCATAACTATTGTGCTTGGCCAACAGACCGTTCATGCCCAAACTATGGATTGGCTTCAGGCATCAAGCAATAGTTTAAATGAGAAGGCGCATGCGATGGTTGTTGACAGTGTCAACAATGTGATGTATGTGGCAGGATCTACCACTATTGGTTTTTTAAATCTGATCAGCAGTTCAACGATGTTCAACATCGACAATCTCACGGGTTTTGAAAATACTGCCACACCCAATAATGTCATGGGGCGAGGTGGCAAGGATTGCTACCTGGCCAAGTTGGACCAATACGGCAATATTATCTGGATTGTCACCGGTGGTAGTAGTTCAGATGATGAGTTCACGGGAGTCTGCATAGGCGAAGACGGTAATATTTACACCACGGGATATGCTCAATTCCCGGGATCCTTCAATAACGCCAACAATACAACATCTGCAGTAACAGCCACTGGTCTTAGTGGCATAGATGCCATAGTGAATTGTTACACGCCGAATGGATTTTTGCAATGGATAAGAGTCGCATCAAGCATAGGAACGGCCACGGGACTTGAAATTGAAGCAGCTGATGATGGAGTGATGGTGAGTGGATTATTTGTCAATAGTAATGACAACAACAATTCAACGACTGACGTGCGCATTTTCGGAAATGTATTAACGGGGAATAATGAATCTGGAAGTTTTGTTGCCTATTTAGAATCGGATGGACAATGTGATTGGTTCAGGGCATATACAAGTCCGTCTTTTATATTCAGCCTGACCAATATCGACATGCTCGGTGCGGGTTTGGCTACTAGTGGTGACCTAGCATACTTCGCAACACAATATGCAGGAGATGGCTACACCCGATATAACAACGGTAATCTTAATGGCATTACAGACAATTCTGGAAACGGTAACAACCGACTTGCATTATTTTGTTACAATCATCAGAGCAACGGCACAGTGGTTTGGTCAACCACAGATTCATTCAGCAACGCGCTTAACATGTATTCAGGTCCATTCCTGGATATGCATTGCGGGACGATTTACATAGCCGGCAGCTTATTGAGTTCATATTCATCTCCTTTGACTTCCACAACTTTCGGCAGTCTGGGTAATGGAGGAAAGCCTACCATCATCTATAATACAAGGAATGCCTCAAATGGCAGCAGTATTTTGCTTCAGGCATTTGTGAGCACCGGAACAACATCCGAATGTTTTGTTTCCAACATCAATGCAGACACACATGAAACGGTTTATTTATGCGGAACACATAAAACGGCACTGAGTTTTTCAGGAACTGCTTCAGAGAACTTTGCCGCGACAACGACCACAGAAAGCTGGTTAAAAGCCATCAAAAAAGATGGAACTCATTTATGGAATGCATCAGTCGACGGCAGTAGTACTGAAGCATGGCTCGACGTGGCTGTTATCGGTTGGCAAAAAGTCTATGTATGTGGTTATACACTTTCAGGTCTGAGCGCGTACTTATCCCCGGCAATGACAATTGGCGTATCACATTCTGTAGTCTCAAAATATTCAGGAGGCCCTTTGGGTGATGGCTGGTGTTGCGAGCAGCCTGCAATTGCGGGAACGGTGACATCACCCCAAGCGAATATGTGTGTGACTGGAAATGCGACTATGACCTTGAATAATTCGTCAGGAGCTATTTATTGGCAATGGAGTGCGGATGGAGGAGCGACGTGGAATACAGAAGCGGGACCGGCATCGAATACATATGTAAAAGCCATTACCGGTAATCGCAGTTTCAGGGCGAAGGTGGTTGCGTCTGCAATGGGTTGCAGTGATGTTTTCAGCAACGTCATCAACGTTTATTACGCAACACCCATTAGCATCACCTGCGCGCCAACCATTAATACCACATCCAATTACTGGACATGCGGTACAACCGTGAACATTGCACCTACAGTAAGCGGTGGATGCGGAACCATAACCCTCACCAATAATTACAGCAACGACAATGTCACATCGCATTTTTTACCACCGGGAAGCAGAACGATTATCTGGACAGCTGTGGATGCAGCAGGTAATTCAGTGAATTGTCCGACAACAATAAATATTACAGCCGGCGCTCCAACCCCTGAGCCAACGAATACGCTTTGCAGCGGATCAGGCACATTGAATTTCCCAGCGGGAACTTGGATTATCGGTATGGACAATACTACCCAACCAGGCACTTCAGTTTATCCCGCGATTCCTCCCGGATATGAGAACGCCGGAACATCAACAAACGGTACGCTCACTCCATTTAATTTAAAAGCATACGGATTGGCGAATGCGTTGCTTCAAAATTCCATTCCATTATATTGGGCGATTGCTTCAGGGAAAGCAAAAGATGGAACCGACGTATCAGTGAATGCACAATGTATTTTCCCTACAACGGGTACTTCGGCGACTTTCAATTTCAAATCGGGACCATTTGTTATTCACCCCAATGACACTGCAGCAGCGCGACCCATCATACTTGCTTTTGGCAATAGTGTGAAAGTTTACAAGACCAATGCGGCAGCCAATATTCGATTTGAACACAAGCTTACATTCAAACCAAAACTTTTAGTCCTCACCAACGGTGGCGACAAAAACAATGATGGCGATTTCAAGTGGAAGATCCACAAGGATATGCTCAATCTGATTGCCGGTATACCTGATGCCAACATTACCCTTACCACAGCATCACAAATTAGCTTAGATGGAAATTCCTGTTTCACCTTTGCTTCCGAACCACACTGGAAGCCATATGAAAGCAATGGAACCAATATTAC
>JAYTOA010000165.1:0-9233 GCA_043748015.1 Flavobacteriales bacterium | reverse complement strand
TTGTCACCAAAAGCGAATCAACTGTTGCGTAATTCACTTCCGTTGAACTGAATTCAATTGAATCCATGTCGACAGTATTAATAGGCGCGAAAGTTTCGTGTAATTCATCCGACTACGATGAGTCCGGATCAACAACATAAGAATCTAGTTCATTGACAAAAAAACTTCATCTTCAAACAATTGCACATCGGCCATCCGCCCGTTCCAACAAGATGCGAACAAAAGCAAGGAAACAGCCAAGCCAATACAACCAATTATTTCTTCACGCGCAACCATAAATTCAATTCTAATGCAAGACTTAAGGTATGTAAAACAGCGAAGTTGTTCAAGTTTTAACTTCCCTTTTCAGGTACATGAAGAGCACAGGCATGTTGAGGCTTGGTGTCACATAAGAAATTCCCTTCGCATTACGAACCGGATCAAGCAATACACCCAATGAATAATCAAATGAATCGAAGAGTTTTGATTTCGGAATAGCATACTTCTGTTCGCGAACGGAAGCATAAATCCAAAAGCGAATAATTAAAGTGATAAAAACTTCTTCATAGATTCTATGGATACTTTTGAAATACGGAATGGTCGGGCATTGCGCATCGATTCATTTTGTATTAAATGGTTCAAGCACAAACGCGAACCGTAATCACTACGACCACTTCCAAATAGAATACATT
Organism: Flavobacteriales bacterium; assembly: GCA_043748015.1. GTDB lineage: Bacteria > Bacteroidota > Bacteroidia > Flavobacteriales_D > Sanyastnellaceae > JAIBBG01. The sequence continues at coordinate 8,562 of JAYTOA010000165.1, read as the reverse complement.
CATAATAGCACGAAATCCGGTTACATCACAATGATCAATGATTCTGATGATTCATCAAGGGATAAAAACCAGTGGCTCATTCCAAATCTGTGATTGCTTGTGTAGATATCTGACCAGAAAAAGTCACTTCCTTCAAGCCATCCCATTCCATTCCTTCCAGCATGTGAGAGAGAATCGGGAAACATTTCTCGGTGCAAGCCGGATAATATTCGCCGTGTTTCCAATGTTCCGTTTTAGGCGACTTTCCCCACCAGAATTCTGCCAAAGCCAACGGTTTCATCTTGTTCTGAAAAGCATACTGAATCAATTTTGGCGCAGCGCATTCTCCTGCACCAGCCGGAGGATTACCATTCGATTTTTTTTTAAAAATTGATCGCAAACTCATGTTTTCACCGAACTGATTCGTGAATGTATACGCATCGAAAATTCTACCCTGAAGTGTAAAAGAATGCTGCCACCTTTTCTGTTTCAATAACGCAACTTCTTCTTGACTCTCGAGAGTGTTTAACTCTTCAAGTTCGGCAATGGATGCGCAAATACGCGACAACTCCGTCATACCGTGATTGACAAAACTTCCTTCAGCAAGACCATCAAACACCGGTGGAACAAATCCTACGTGATGATTTCCACCCGCAAGTTTGCCTGAAAATGCCGCCAGATAACCAATTTCATTCTCTTCATTCTTCACAACCAACACACCGAACATCTTACCGACAATCTTGCCTTCATCTTCCTCTACCAAACCAAAATTGTGTTGCCATTCGTTTTGATCGGTGAGATGCTGTTGCAATTCCAAAGCGGCAAGGAGACAAAGCGGATGTGGGCCATTTTGCAACGGAAAAGTGAACCGTTCAGGCAACGCATAAGCATCAATTGATGCTTTATAAAAATTGAAACACTTGTCGGCTTCTTGTTTCATCCTTCATTTCATGCCTTGAATTTTACATCCGCGAAACAGGCATTGTAGAAAAGCAGACGCGACAAAGGTAAGTTCGACAATTCAAGAAAACATTCATTTTCGATGAATGCAATAAAAAGACAAAACAGGAATCAGGCGACGCTGCTTCTGCGCAATAATTCCATGTCAGCAATGACTAACGCCGCCATCGCTTCAACTATAGGAACAGCGCGCGGAACAACACATGGATCGTGACGACCTTTGGCTTCAAGCGTTACTTCTTCGCCTTGCACATTTTTTGCTTTTTGACTTTTCGCTATAGTTGAAACCGGTTTAAAAGCGACATGAAAAACAATATCATTTCCATTGGAAATCCCACCGGATATACCTGAAGGCAAAGGATTATTTTCAGAACCATAACGATGAGTGCTTTCGAAACCGTCTTCCAATTCGAACCCCTTCACAGCGTTGATAGAAAGCATGGCATGACCAAGAACTGCATGCAACTTATCGAAAACAGGTTCACCGAGTCCGGCAGGAATTCCCGAACAAACACAAGAGATGATTCCTCCGACGCTGTCTCCATTGTTGCGTATTTCTTCGATGAGAGCGATCATTTTTTTCGCTATTGCCTCATCGGGACATCTGACAATGTTGTTCTCCGTTTGTGAAAGATCCAATGAAGAATACGGAAGGTTGACGGCAATATCTTTTATACTGCTAACAAAAGCTTGAATTTTTACGCCTGAATTTTGAAGAAACAATTTAGCGATAGCGCCACCGACAACACGTGAAGCTGTCTCGCGCGCGCTACTTCTTCCGCCACCGCGGTGATCGCGAATACCAAATTTTTTCATCCACACTTCATCAGCATGTCCGGGACGGTACACATCTTTAAGCGCATCATAATCTTCTGACTGATGATCTTCATTGCGCAATAAAAAACCAATGGGCGTGCCCAAAGTTTTTCCTTCAAAAACCCCTGAGAAAATTTCAACGCGATCAGATTCTTTGCGTTGAGTAGTTATTTCACTTTGCCCCGGTCGGCGGCGATCCAATTCAGACTGAACAAATGCTTCATCAAAATCAATCCCGGCCGGACAGCCATCCACCACACCACCAATTGCGGATCCGTGCGATTCACCGAAAGTGGTCAGTTTGAAGAGTGTGCCGAAGGTGTTGGACATTTTGTATTTAGTTATTAGTTATTGGGTTATTAAGTAATAGTGCTAATGTGGTTTGGATGTGTTGAATGTAGGGGAAGTTTTGAATTCTTCGCTGAATGAGTGCGTGCAATCGACGCGTATATCTGCAAAAAGATATACACTCCAGACCAACCTTAATAGCATGAATTTCGATTTTTACCTGATTTTCAAATCTAGTTGCCGGGCAATAACCCAATAACCATTAACCAAACTTCAATGATCATTCAACGGCAATCCACGCTTCTGAAACTCAATCCAATTCAGGTATTCATCGCCTTTGCGTTCTTCAACCATGGTAATGCAATCATTCACCGGGCAAACAATCTGGCACAAGTTGCAACCAACGCACTCTTCTTTCTTAATCTCGTAAGTATTGTAAGGCATTCCATTTGTCAAACTGATGGATTGGTGAGATGTGTCCTCACAAGCGATGTAGCAAAGTCCACAATGAATGCATTTGTCCTGATCGATGTTGGCGACTATGTGGAAATTGATATCGAGTTCTTCCCACTTCGTCATCTTTGGAACTGAAAGTCCGATGAAGTCATCAATTGTCTTGTATCCTTTTTCATCCATCCAGTTGTTCAAGCCATCGCATAAATCTGTGATGATCTTAAATCCGCTGATCATTGCAGCAGTGCACACTTGCACATTGCTTGCTCCAAGCAGCATGTATTCCACGGCATCTTTCCAGGTCGTAATTCCACCGATACCGGAGATCGGATAATTTCTGATCTTGTCGTTTTGCGATAGCGTCGTTAAAAATTTCAATGCGATTGGTTTTACTGCCGGACCGCAATAACCGCCGAAAACAGATTGACCACCTACGTTCGGATTTGGAACCAAAGTATCAAGATCGATTCCCGTTACAGATTGAATTGTGTTGATTAATGAAAGACCATTTGATCCACCTTCGATAGCGGCCATAGCACCGGGAACAACAGAGTGGACATTTGGAGTGAGCTTGGTAATAACAGGAATAGTTGCCGCTTCCATCACCCACTCTACCACCATTTTGGCAATTTCAGGATCTTGTCCGACAGCCGCACCCATCCCGCGTTCCACCATACCGTGCGGACAACCGAAATTCAATTCGAGTCCGTGCGCGCCTGTGTCTTCCACTTTCTTAATCAACTCATGCCAGCTCTCGCGATCATTGTCCGCCATAAGAGAAACAATCATTGCGCGATCCGGAAACAACTTCATCACCTCCTTAATTTCTTTGAGGTTGATGTCGAGTGGACGATCGGAGATCAATTCGATATTGTTGAAACCAACAGCACGACGACCATTATAATTAAGAGACGAATAGCGCGATGAAACGTTCTTCACTTGAGAGCCAAGAGTCTTCCAAACTACACCACCCCAACCGGCCTCAAAAGCGCGTAAGACATTTATTTTTTTATCTGTCGGTGGAGCTGAAGCCAACCAAAAAGGGTTGGGCGACTTTATTCCGAGAAAACTTGATTGCAAATTTGCCATGTTCTGAATTTTTTATATCGATGAATGCCATTTCGAATGGTCATTCAAAAAATGTTTTAAAGCCCTAAATATTCTAAGATTCCCAACGCGCCAAGTTTACCCGCCTGCACCGCGTCAACCACTTCTTTACCGCCATTCACCGCATCACCACCGGCGAATACACCTTTCAGGTTGGTTTGCTTCTTCGCATCATTGACAATCTTGCCGCCCTTGTTTTCAAGCGCTTCATTCTTTACGATCTCTTCGAAAGGAATTTGACCGGCCGCTTTGATGACCATGTCCACATCAATGGTAAAAGTTTCACCGGTAGAAACAGGAGCAGCCCGACCCGAAGAATCAGATTCGCCGAGTTTCATCTTCTCACAAACAAGTTGTTTCACTTTTCCGTTTTCACCTTTCACTTCAATAGGATTTGCAAGCCATATGAAATTGCATCCATCCAATTTTGCAATGTCAAGTTCAACTTGAGTACAAGGCTTCTCGTGCTCCGTTCGGCGATAGATCATCGTCACTTCTTTAGCGCCTAATCTTTTTGATTGCGTAGCAGCATCAATGGCAGTCATACCCATTCCGATTACAGCCACTTTATCACCCACTGCCGTCTTGGAATAATCTTGCGTTCTCAGATCGTAGATAAACGAAATCGCATCGACTACTCCATCCAGTTCCTCGCCCGGAATATCCAGATGACGCGCGACGCCGACGCCAATTCCCAAGAACACAGCGTCGAATTTTTTCTGTAAATCAGCGATGCTAAAATCTTTACCCAACGCTTTGTTGTATTCCATGGTGATGCCACCGATGGAGAGAATGTAATCCACTTCGTCCTGACAAAACTCAGGCGTTACTTTATAAGCGGCCACACCGTATGTGATCAACCCGCCGCCTTTTGCTTCCTTCTCGAAAACAGTAACGTCGCAACCTTCACGAGCCAAGCCGTGAGCACATGAAAGTCCTGCAGGACCTGCACCAACAACAGCTACCTTTTTACCATTGGATGGTTTTCTTTCGAAAAGTTTCCATTGATTTTCGATAGCTCTTTCGGTGGAATAACGTTGAAGTTTTGCGATGTGAATCGGTTCTTCTTCGAGAAGATTATAGACGCATGCACCTTCGCAAAGTTTTTCTACAGGACAAACTTTAGAGCAACCCGCACCCATGATATTGGATGAGAGAATGGTCTTAGCAGATCCCTTGATATTTCCCGAAGAAATTTGTTTGATGAAAAGCGGCACATCAATTCCTGTTGGACAAGATTTCGTGCAGGGCGCATCATAGCAATTGATGCAACGATTGGCTTCAATCAGCGCACCTTCATCATGTTCAAATGGCGGATGCACATCAGAAAAATTCAATGCAAACTCAACTGCAGATAAACGATTACTTTTTATAGACATTGATAAATGTTGTTGTTGTACTTAAAAAAATTCGAACCAAATAGGCACCATTAGCTCACCTTCAATTATAGTTCAGTGAGCCTTCCGTAGGTCTCCGGTCTTCTGTCGCGGAAGAACTGCCATGTACTTCTCACTTCAGCGATCATGTCGAGATCAAATTCTGCAACGAGCAATTCATCGTTGTCTTCAGAAGCAGTTGCGAAAATTTGTCCGCGTGGATCAACGAAGTATGAACTACCATAAAACTTTCCGAGGTTCCAAGGTTTCTCAGTTCCCACTCTGTTGATACATCCCATGAAGTAACCATTTGCTGCTGCGTGTGCCGGCTGCTCAAGCTTCCACAAGTATTGAGAAAGACCGGCAACAGTAGCTGAAGGATTGTAAACGATCTCTGCGCCATTCAAACCAAGACATCTTGCGCCATCCGGAAAGTGACGATCGTAGCAGATATACACACCCACTTTCGCATACTTCGTTTGAAAAACAGGATAACCGAGATTGCCCGGCTTGAAGAAAAACTTCTCCCAGAAACCATTCGTCTGTGGAATGTGATTCTTTCTGTATTTACCAAGATACGTTCCGTCAGCATCGATAACAGCTGCTGTGTTGTATAGCACACCTTCCTGTTCCTTTTCATAGATAGGAACGATGATGACCATGTTGTATTTCTTTGCGTAAGTAGCCATCAGATCCGTTGTTGGACCTGGAACTGATTCTGCAGAAGCATACCACTTGCTGTCTTGTCCCGGACAGAAATACGGCGTATTGAAAATTTCCTGCAGACATAAAATCTGCACTCCTTTTTTTCCGGCCTCTTCAATGTATGGAATGTGTTTCTGCACCATTGCGTTGCAGATTTCTTGTATGGTCCCTTCTCCCTCCGTCATTGGAAGGCTCATTTGTATGAGGGCGGATTTTACTTTTCTTGACATATGTGTAATTATTGTATTTCTCTCCTTAAATATTCGATAATCCCTTCAACCGAGCAATATAGGAATATAGGATTTCAGGATTATAGGATTATAGAGGTATGATCGAAGGCCTCCCTTTCTCATCTACCTACGGGGCTTATAGTGCATTCCCTGTTATCCCGTAATCCTATATTCCTAAATCCTTCCTAATACTTTATTCCTCTTCACAAACTTCCCATACCCCTTCTTCAACATCAACTTATCATCATTCACCGCGATCTTACCTCTGAGCAAAACTGTTTTGATTTTACCCGTGAGTTCCCATCCTTCATAAGACGAGTAGTCCACATTCATGTGATGCGTCTTAGCGGAGATAGTGTGTTTTTCTTTGGGGTCAATGATAACGATGTCGGCATCTGAACCAATGGCGATCGTTCCCTTTTGCGGATACATTCCAAAAATTTTAGCAGCATTGGTTGAACTTACTTCCACGTATTTATTCAACGTGATACGATTCTTGTTTACACCTTCTGAGAAGAGCAATTCCATTCTGTGTTCAATGGCCGGATGTCCGTTTGGAATTTTTGAAAAATCCTTCTCACCCATTTTCTTTTGCTCCCACATAAAAGGACAATGGTCTGTTGCTACCACCTGAACAAGTCCCTGATTGATCCCTGCCCACAACGTTGCCTGGTCTTTCTTCTCGCGCAATGGCGGACTCATCACCCACTTCGCTGATTCAAATCCTTTGTCGTAAAGAGATGCATCCAGCAAGAGATATTGAATGCACGTCTCGGCATATACTGTTTGATTTCTCTTCGAAGCATCGCGCACATGATTGAGTGCACCTTCGCATGTCATGTGCACGACATACGCAGGAACACCCGAATGATAAGCGAGATCGGCAAATCTTCCTGTTGCTTCGGATTCTGTGATTTCAGGTTGAGTGATGTAATGATAAAGCGGTGAAAGATCACCTGCAGCTTTGTGTTTCGCGATCAGGAAATCGATCAGATCACCATTCGTTGCATGCACTGTCACCATTCCGCCTTGCTTCTTCACTTCGTTCATCAAGCCCACCATCTGACGATCATCGATCATCAATGCACCTTTATATGCCATGAAAGTTTTGAAAGAAGTGATGCCTTCCTTCTCCACCATTTCTTTGATTTCCTCTTTGGTGTTGTCGTTGAAATCAGTCACGGCCATGTGAAAGGAATAATCTCCCACAGCATTTCCATCAGATCGTCCTTTCCATTCTTCCAATGCATTGCGCAAAGATTTGCCTTGCGTTTGAAGAATGAAATCAATCACCATTGTTGTGCCGCCATGCAATGCTGCAGCCGTTCCTGTTTCGTAATTGTCACTGGAAGAAGTTCCCATGAAAGGCATATCCAGGTGAACGTGCGGATCGATGCCTCCGGGCATCACGATTCTTCCAGACGCATCGATTACTTCGTCGGCAGAAATATTCAAGTCCTTTCCGATGGTAATGATTTTCTCATCTACAATAAAAATATCAGCGACGTAATCGTCGGCAGCAGTGATGATTCTTCCGTTCTTAATAAGTATTGACATGTTGCTTCAAATTAGATTTTGAAAAGCGGACTGTAAACTTAATGCGTTCTACAATTCGCCGATGTCTTCGTTCCACAATTTTGGATTCTCTTCGATGAATTGATTCATCATGTCTTTGCATTCGTCCATGTCGAGGTCGATCACTTCAACACCGTGCGACTCCATAAATTCTTTCGCTCCGGGAAATGTTGCAGACTCACCTGCATACACTTTCTTGATACCGAATTGCACAACAGCACCAGCGCACAAGTAACATGGCATCAGCGTTGAATACAACACCGAATCTTTGTAACTACCGACACGACCGGCATTGCGGAGGCAATCAATTTCAGCGTGTGTCATCGGATCATTGTCCTGCACGCGTTTGTTGTGTCCGCGACCAACAATTTTTCCGTCTTTCACCAGCACGCTGCCGATTGGAATTCCCTTCTCACTCAAACCTGTGCGCGCTTCATCAATCGCGGCTTTCATGAATTCATCCATAGTATTTTTCCTTTAAATTATGTTCGTTATGAAATTGCTGTTGCCATGATCGACTCACTTTGTAGTTCAGTTTGCGTTTTTCTCATCAGTATCAAGTAAACAATTCCCGAGATAAAAAATCCGACAAACCATGCGTAGTTATATAGGTCGCCTACCCAGCTCCAGACAGTAGTACGCTCCATCACATGAATGTTGATGAGAAAGCCGGGGACGTTGGGAAGCACGCCCAGCAACAATGCGACGATCGCGCGATTGTTGAATCCGCTTCCGAAAAAATATTGTCCCTTCAATTGATAGAGATCGTTCACCACGAGTTGTTGTCGGCGCACGAAATAGTAATCGGCTATCATGATTCCACCGATGGGTCCGAGCAAACTTGAATACGCAATCAACCATGTGAAAATGTATCCGGTTGGGTCTGCAATTAATTTCCACGGGAAAATCAAAAGACCGATGATGCCGGTGATATAGCCACCCGTTCTGAAACTGATTTTCGCCGGAGCCAGATTCGAGAAGTCATTTGCAGGACTTACAATGTTCGCAGCAATATTTGTTGCGAGTGTTGAAACAGCGATAGCAATCATAGCGATGCTCACTACGAATTTGCT
>JAYTOA010000164.1:0-4457 GCA_043748015.1 Flavobacteriales bacterium | reverse complement strand
GGATTCAAAAAACGGAATGAGTTTCTCTAACTCTGCTCTGCGATCATGCACTGCGCAACTAGAAGAAACATCAAATAGGACTGCGCTTAAAGCTTCATCACTAAATGTGAGAAGTTCATTGAGCGATTGTCCTGAGTTCTTTGCCCTGCTGAGATACTTATTTATTGATTTACGATGAACTCCTGTTTGCTCAGAAATTCTTCTAACGGAATGGCCTTGAAAGGCCAATTGAATAATCTGTCTGATCTCTTGCATATCGATAAGTTTGTTGGCCATGGGCTATTTTTTAGCTCATGGTATGAACAAACTGATCAACTTAAAATCGGGTGGTACACTTATGCCGGAATGTCAGTTCCAGGGTGGTACACTTTCACCGGAATAAGTTTATGAAGTGGTACACTTTGGTCGGAATCAATCCGAAAACATGATCCGAAATGGGTGGTACACTTTCACCGGATTGAGTGGTACACTATGGACCGGAATAGACAATTTTGAACCACAGAACCGCTTTGCGTTGTTTGCTGTTTACAATGGTCATGATTTCGGACATTCAATTATTATTAAGCAGACTTAGGAGCCAATTCTTCATATCGCGTACCACGGCATCTAAAACAGACGCCACTTTCAACATGCGAATACTCAGGAAGGACACCAGCTCCGTGACATCGAAAGCATGGGTGATAATCAAGTTGGTTTAATTCGCCATTTTGCACTGTGTACACTGGAATAACAGTCTTCTCATGCAACTCCCAATGACACCAATTACATAGTGTCAACAATGCATCATCCTCATATTCCCAGGGTAATTTCTCCATAATATAAAATTTATGATGAACATGCATTACAACTGTATTCTCAACAAGGGTGGGAATTTTTAACGCCACATCAGATAATTGCCGCCCCGATAGGCTTATAATCCATACATCTCGACCTCGCTCAGATTTTGCAATATTCACCACCAGGTCATTTTTGTTCACAGCTATAACTTCTTCCCAGCTTCCTAGGTCCACTAAAAATAGTTGTCCTTTTGGAGAAACGGCATAGATTATATTCTCGACGAATGGATAGTGAAATACATTTATCTTCTCAATGGCCATTTCCTCTTTGAAAGTTGCAAATGTTTTGTTATTGTATGCAACACTGCCTGCTATTATTTTATCGCCATTTTGTGGAGAAATATTATGATTGACCACATATACAGAGGCCATCCTATGACAACTTGAACAACAATCCTCATCCCGTTGAATGATTTTTGTTCTTCTCTGTTTCCACTCACTTGTGCGTAATAAATCCTCATATGGAATTCTAGTGGTATTCTCAAACTTCTCAAGAAGATCTTTGTAATTCATAATTCGAAATTTTCTCTATTTATAAACTTTGGCAAACGCGTCATGTAAACCATGCAATAGCGACAATTACAATCGATTGTCTCTGAATTCAGTTACGACAAATTTGTGTTACCAAGATCAGTTCAAACCAATAACCATTAAAGATTAAATGCAGATGCTACTCACTTCGCCTGCACTTCCAATACTTAAAAAACTCCCCGTCTAGAAAAGACGCAGCCAATCGTTTTTGATTCGGCGTTACAAGTCCGTTTTTCACATAACTACGGTCTATCTCTTCGAATATCCGCGTGATGATCTCCCAGGCCAGTTGAACACGTTCACTTTTTAACATGCTGAAGGAGTATATGGTACTTGCCCTTTTCTTTATGGCAATATTAATCCTAGAGTCAGGCCAATTGAAACTGTCCCCGGATCTTAACCTCACAACATTGCTGATGATCTCACGATCATGATATACATCACTAATGCAAAGCAAACTCATACTCTTCACCTTGGGAAAACTAGCTAAAAGATCTTCGTGCAACGACCGTAAATGAGAGTCGGCCAGATCCTTGTCGGCTTTACCTATCATCACAACCGACACTCCATCCAAATCACTGATTTTTTCCAGAATCGAACGCGTGGTAAAGGGCAGACGATCCCTATTGGAATAAATGAAAGGATCATAAATGATGATCTCTTCAGTGAAGGTCTTACATCCCTCAAGATTACTCCATTTCGGATCTGATAAAAACGAATCGTCCTTTACAAAGAATTCCGGTTCTGCAAGCATCAAGGTGAGACCTCCGGCAAACAGACTTTCTAAACCCACCGGTACTTCGAAACTGAATGGTGAGATAATTTCATCGGGCTCTTTGGAAGAGAGATGCGATGAACACCAGTATTGATAATGGTCTCCGGAGCGATTTAAATCATTCAAAACATCCAACATCGATCCTTCAGTGAGGACAAATCTGCATTCCTTAAGAATTGTCAACGCCGCCATTTTACTGTCCGCGCCGTCATTGAACATGTCAATAGATTTCAAACCGAGAAAAGTATTAACCAACTGATTAGCCTTCAAATAGATGTCAAACATATTAGTTGCTGTTCGTCTTAAAAAATTCCTCTATTAATCGCGGTGTCTCGTCCAGAAATCCCTCTCCGAATTTATCAAGAAGGAAACCCCTCTTGTCGATCCTGATCTTCCGGATTGAAGTACCTCCTACGTTATCAAAGAAATAAATATTCACCTTGCGATGGCTGATCCGTTTTTTAGCTACTTGAAGTTGCAGTGCCCGAATGAAATGTTCTGAATGTGTTTCAATGATAAAATGTATTCCAAAATTTGCAAAAACAACAAGCATTTGGGCGAGTCGCACCTGAACCGAAGGATGAAGGAAAGATTCGGGTTCAACCAGGATGATAGTCCTATTTATACTTATTCGAGAAAGTATAAAATCAAATTTCTCATCGGAGTTACTAAAAAAATCACTGTATTCACTGAGTAGCGCAGTAAGCTTTAAATAAAGGCAAACCAAATGAAAATGCCCCGTACCTATTGTCCCAACATTGATAACACTTTCATCCTCCATTACCAGATTAATGGTGCAAATATTTCCCACCAAAGGATTCGCAACTTTTACCGACTTTCCAAAGCCTATAAGATTGCAATAAAGTTCACCAAAAAAATATCTCCCCATGGGATGTTCATTGAGACTGCAGACATCTAACAAAGATCCAAAAATCATCCTGTCGTCATTTGTAAAATAAAGCTTTTGTTTGATCTCAAGTTTCTCAAAAAAATCCAATTGTTCCAGTTGCCTCAAATGAAGAATGCAAATCTGATCGAATATATCATTAAGAAAGAGCAGATACCTCATAAAGGGTGATGAGTCTCCCAATTTTCCTTGGCGAATTACATGCTCTTCCCCTGCATGAATAATAATACTCTCATTTAACTGAAAATCCTCATTTTGCATCAAATAATCCAACATACCTTTATCATCTCGAGTCAACTCCTCGAAGTAATTTTCTATAACCATTCGCAACATCTCGTCCTCTCTTCCATACCTACTCCAGAAATTACCTATTGTCGAAGTATTCTCACTCTTCTTGTATACACGATTGCCAATATCGTTCTTCTTTACATCTTCTTCATTACTGTCATGGACATTGTATTTGCATATACTCTCAATCAAACCAGCACCATATGGACTTGTCAGCAGCTTGTGAAAAATGAGTCTTGAAATCGGTAATACCGCAGGCTTGCTTTGAAATTGCACATGATAACCTTCAGTAAACGACTCTTTCAGAATTCCATCATGCATCAATATGTCCAACGAACTAACGCGTGCGTTTTCATAACTGTAATGACTAAGAAAACTTTCGTCACTAACAACTTTTCCGGCTTCTGTAGCAGCTACCACCAGAGCCCGTGACACGTCATAATCAAGATTCCCTGGCATAAAATCCGGCTTCTGTGCTGAACTTGTATCATCCTTCGTTTTGCAGATTACCACTTTTCCATCGATTGAAAAAGTGAATTCTTGAAGAAAATATTCGAAATTATCCTTAGCACTAAACACAAGCTGAATGCTATGTTCCAAATCATTCTCCAAATCAATATCAAAACAAATGCGATCCCCCTTGCCGACATCCGAAAAATTCCAGACCGCGCCAATGTCCTTTATTGAGACGAAATCATCAAAAAGATCAGCTGTCCTCTTGATGTTACATTTCTTCAAAAATTTCTGAAGCAGCCTAAGACCCAATAAGTACGATGATTTACCGGATGAATTAGCGCCTGTTAGCAAAGTTATGCCATCTATCCTTACTCCGTTCGTTTCATTGACTAACGAGCGAATTCCACGTACTTTAACTTTCATATTCTGAGTTTATTGAATTATTGCATAGGTGGATTCAACCTGCTAGTGCAATTTTTTGATGTTCCAAAATTAATTTATTTAAGGCGTCTTTGGGTGTTTTAAATTCGAGGGTCTGTCTGGGTCTTTCATTTAAAGCTTTTTGTGGCAACTTCCAAAAACCCACTGTTAGTAAAAGTACTGAATGATACTTGACAATGGTGGTTGAATATTCTGATTTTGGTCGAAACAATCTCCCATGAAG
>JAYTOA010000163.1:0-14709 GCA_043748015.1 Flavobacteriales bacterium | reverse complement strand
TAGAGATGGAATCAGAAGTTGAAAGCGCAGTGCACCATCATGGTGAAGGTAACAGCGGATCATTTATGGGAACCAGTCACCTTAGTCAGGAAAGAAAATTTGATGAGCGAAAAAATCATCAGATTGATAAATTCATCAAAAACATTGCAGTTGAACTAAAGAATTCTGATGAGCTTTACATCTTCGGACCTTCAGAAATGAAATTGCGATTGAAGAAAAATGTCACAGACGATAAGCAATTGTCATCCAAACTAAGAGCGGTAGAAACAGCTGACAGTATGACGATGAATCAGGTGACGGCGAAGGTGAGGGATTTCTTTAAGGAGTAATTTTCATGATGATGATCTTGACTGAGTGAAGAAAGTTTGAAGCCCAAACGGAAAACACTTCGAACGAATCTATGTGGTAGCACAAAAAAAAAACCGCGTCTTTCAACGCGGTTTTTATCTGAGATAGCAAAAAGCTACATATTATTTCCCGGCAGCTCCACCGATGCTGATCAACTCAACGTCAAATATCAAAGCAGCATAAGGCTTAATTTTTCCCTGTCCACGAGCACCATATCCCAATTCCTGTGGAATGTAGAACTGGTATTTGGAACCGGCACTCATCAACTGAAGTCCTTCTGTCCAACCCGGGATAACCTGATTAAGACCGAAAGTTGCAGGCTCACCGCGATCTACTGAACTGTCGAATACTGTACCGTCGGTCAACGTACCATGGTAATGAACCGTCACCTGATCTGTAGCTTGTGGCTTAGGCCCCGTTCCTTCAGTAATTACTTTGTATTGTAAACCGCTTGCTGTCGTTTGAACACCAGGCTTGGTCTTGTTTGCAGCCAAGAAATCTACTCCGTCCTTCTTGTCAAGTTCAGATTTAGCTTCTTGCTTGGCCATCATTACAGACTGGATATAAGCCTCCGCATCTTTTAATTCGATTGCAGGCACACTGTCCATCTGGTCTTTCATGCCCTTAACAAGCATTTCATAGTTGATGTCTTTGAGATCACCTTGTGAAAAGCTCTCACCAAGACTGAGCCCGATGGTGTAGCTGAGGCTGTCCTTTGCGTTGGTAAGTTTAACGGTGCTGACGTTGTTTTGCTCGCAACTGCTGAGGAGTAGCCCGGCAGCGAATACACTGAGAATTAATTTTTTCATGAAATAATGTGAATTTGAAATTACGGGCGCGAAAGTAGAAAGTTGAAACACAAATTGTTCAGAAAGTGATAAAAAACTTCTCAGATACTTTTGCGCGGCCTATAAGAAGCATTACATTTGCACCCCTCAAATAATGAAATGAGTTCGCTCATGGACATTTGAAGGATCACATAAAAATCACTTACATAAGTATTAGCATGTACCTCGACACAACAAAAAAACAAGAAATTTTCAAGAAGCACGGCAAGTCTGAGAAAGACACCGGCTCATCAGAAGGCCAAATTGCGTTATTCACATACCGCATTGCCCACCTCACAGAACACCTTAAAGTAAACAGGAAGGATTTCGGAACTCAGCGCAGTCTGATTCGCCTTGTTGGTAAGCGCAGAGCGTTGCTTGATTATCTTCAGAAGACAGAAATCAACCGTTACAGAGCTATCATCAAAGAACTTGATCTCCGTAAATAATACATTGTCCCATTGGGGCACGGCAGAAGGGCAATTGAACACAATTGCCTTTTTGTGTTTTACATAACCCAAGATTTATCCGCAAAAAAAGATATGAATTACGATTTAGTTACAAAGATCATCGACCTCGGTGATGGACGCCCAATCACGATTGAAACGGGCAAACTTGCCAAACAAGCACACGGCTCTGTTGTGGTAAGACAAGGTGATACAATGCTTCTCGCAGCCGTTGTGGCCAGCGCTGAAGCTAAAGAAGGTATCGATTTCCTTCCACTTACAGTAGAATACCGCGAGAAATACGCCGCTACAGGCCGTTTCCCTGGTGGTTTCTTCAAGCGTGAGGCTCGTCCTTACGATGACGAAATCCTCGTTGCTCGTTTGATCGACCGCGCTCTCCGCCCTATGTTTCCCGATGATTTCCATGCGGAAGTGCAGGTGGTTGTGAATCTGATCTCTGCTGACAACGAAAACATGTCGGACAGTCTTGCCGGTTTGGCAGCTTCTGCAGCTCTTGCTGTTTCAAATATCCCTTTCAATGGACCTATCACGGAAGTGCGCGTTGCACGTGTTGATGGTCAATTGGTGGTGAATCCAACATGGTCGCAGCTTGATCGCTCCGACATGGAAGTGATGGTTGCCGGTAGTGATGACAGCATCATCATGGTGGAAGGTGAAATGAAAGAAGTTTCAGAAGAGGAGATGATCGCAGCTCTTGAAGTGGCTCACGCAGCTATCAAAGTTCAATGCAAAGCACAAACAGAATTGGCCTCAAAAGTGGCCAAGTCACTCGTTAAGCGCACTTACGATCATGAAGCAAAAGACCTCGATCTGAAGAAATTGATTTGGGATGAATGCTATCAGAAATATTATGATACAGCCAAGAAAGCATCTGAGAAGAATGAGCGCACGGAAGCGTTCCATGCTATTCAGGATGAATTCTGCAGCAGATATACTGATGAAGAGAAAGCAGCACAGAAATTCTTGCTGAACAAGTATCACCACGATTGCTTGAAAGACGCTATGCGCAACATGATACTTCACGAAGGATTGCGTTTGGATGGTCGCAGCACCACCGAGATTCGTCCAATCTGGAGCGAGGTAGATTATCTTCCTATGACGCACGGTTCGGCGATTTTCACACGTGGCGAAACACAATCATTGACAACATTGACACTTGGTACCAAGCTCGATGAGCAGACAATCGATAGCGTTGTTCGTCCAAGAGAAGACAGATTCTTACTACACTATAATTTCCCGCCGTACAGCACCGGAGAGGCTCGTCCTATCCGCTCTACAAGCCGTCGCGAGATTGGTCACGGAAATCTTGCACTCCGCGCATTGAAGCCTGTGCTTCCAACGCGTGAGGAATGTCCATATACTATACGTATCGTTTCTGATATCCTTGAGTCCAACGGTTCATCATCCATGGCTACGGTTTGCGCCGGTACATTGGCACTGATGGATGGCGGTGTTCCTATTACTGCACCTGTTTCAGGTATTGCCATGGGAATGATCACCAACGAAGACAATTCGAAGTATCAGATCCTTTCCGACATTCTTGGAGACGAAGATCACCTCGGTGATATGGACTTCAAAGTGACCGGAACTGCGAAGGGTATCACTGCTTGTCAAATGGATATCAAGATCAAAGGTTTGAGCATGGATATGGTAAAGAATGCATTGGATCAGGCACGTGCCGGTAGATTGCATATTCTGGGTGAAATCGTGAAGACGATGGACAAGCCACGTGCAGATTACAAGCCACATGCACCACGTATTATCAGCATTGAGATTCCAAATGACACTATCGGAGCTGTAATTGGACCCGGCGGTAAAATCATCCAGGAGATTCAGAAGTCGACGAATACTGTTATCACGATCACTGAAATTGACAACAAAGGAGTCGTTGAGATTTCTTCTGCCAACAAAGACAATCTGGATGCAGCGTTGAGAAGAGTGAAGGAAATTGTTTTCCCTCCGGAAATCATCGTTGGCGATATTTATGACGGTGTAGTGAAAAACATCCAGGCTTTTGGTGCGTTCGTGGAGATATTGCCGAAACAAGATGCATTGTTACACGTATCCGAAATAGATTGGAATCGTGTAGAGAATGTAAGAGATTTCTTGAAAGAAGGCGATCGCATTAAAGTGAAAGTGATTGGAAAAGATCCTAAGAACGGAAAGTACAAGCTTTCTCGTAAAGAGTTGATTCCAAGACCGGAAACTGCAAAGAACTAATTGATAAGTTGAACTGACTTTTCTTTGTTACGTGTCGTTAAAAACGCGTAACTTGGATGAGTCATTAATCCAAAAATATAAATGAGGCAATTAAAAATTACCAAGCAGGTCACCAACCGCGAAACCGCGTCGCTGGATAAGTACCTTCAGGAAATCGGTCGTGTTGATCTCATCACGGCTGAGGAAGAGGTGGAGTTGGCAAAGCGAATCAAAGCCGGTGATCAGAGTGCCCTCGAGAAATTGACCAAAGCGAATCTTCGTTTCGTGGTATCAGTATCAAAGCAGTATCAGAATCAAGGATTGAGTCTTCCCGATTTGATCAACGAAGGAAATCTTGGTTTGATCAAAGCAGCGCAAAGATTTGATGAAACACGTGGTTTCAAATTCATCTCTTATGCTGTGTGGTGGATTCGTCAGTCTATTCTTCAGGCGTTGGCCGAGCAATCCAGGATTGTTCGTCTGCCATTGAATAAGATTGGTTCAATCAACAAGATCAACAAAGCATTTGCGAAACTCGAGCAGGAATTTGAGCGTCCACCGACACCCGGTGAGTTGGCTGAGGTTCTTGAGATGACATTGGACGAGGTAAAGCAGTCGATGAGAAACAGTGGTCGCCACGTTTCCATGGATGCACCTTTGAAGGATGGAGATGACAGCAGCAGCACGATGTACGATGTACTTCAGACGAATGACACTCCATCGCCGGACACAGATCTTTTACATGAGTCACTCAGAAAGGAGATCGAGCGTTCATTGCGCACATTGACAAGCCGCGAGGCGGATGTGGTAAGATTGTATTTTGGTTTGAATGGAGAACATCCTTTGACGCTAGAAGAAATCGGTGAAAGATTCGACCTCACACGTGAGCGCGTCCGTCAGATCAAGGAGAAAGCTATCCGTCGCCTCAAGCATACGAGCAGAAGTAAGATTTTGAAGTCTTACCTGGGATAAATATTAAGAAACCCTAATGCATTACGTTCATTTTGCATTATGGGATTAAACATGAAAGGCTGCCTGAGTAGGGCAGCCTTTTTTTTGGTATTGAGAAATTGGGTTATCAGGTTATTGAGTGATTCTGACGGCGTCAGTGACAGGTTGGGTTTATCAACAATTACAAATGCTGATGCTTCATATCTTAAGGTATCGGCAATGCTGAAATTTCTTTAATTAGCAAATTATGTCATTGCAACAAATTTTGATCATATCCGAAAGAAGTGCATTCGATTCGAACACTGCTTTGGGCCAATCTTAAAATCACCAAATCAATAAATCAAAACACACTATGAAAGTCTTTATTAAACACCAGGAAACTTATTCAAGAGGAGAGCTATTGCTCAGAACATTTTTCGGAATCTTGTACATCATCATTCCACATATTCTCGTATTGCTGTTCGTGGCGATCGCGGCAATGTTCGTTAATTTCATTGCCTTCTGGGCCATTTTGTTCACCGGAAATTATCCCCGTGGAATGTGGAATTTCATGCTGGGTTTCCTTCGATGGAACCTCAGGTTGAGTGCACGATTAGGAAATCTGAGCGATGGTTATCCGGCATTTGGAATCAACGCAACAGACGACTACACATCCATTGAGTTGGCATATCCGGAAAAGTCTTCGCGCGGACTCTTGCTCCTTCGCCTTTTCTTCGGCATATTCTACATCCTCATACCACATGGCTTTTGCTTGCTTTTCCTCCAACTGGCAGCTGTATTTGTAAAATTCATATCATTCTGGGTTGTTTTATTCACCGGTAAATTCCCTGTAGGCATGCATGATTTCAATACGGGCGTTATCCGTTGGGGCTTGCGTGTAAACGCCTATTGGTATAACCTTACTGACGTATATCCTCCATTCAAATTGGAGAATGTTGAGGCACCTGCGGTTGCACTTGACGATAAGATGTAATTCGCATAAAGCATTCTGATATGAGGGGGCTGTCCATAGTATGGGCGGCCCTCTTTTCTTCATTCTCATTCGGCTTCTCGCTCTTTTTTTTCGCAAAAAGGCAGGAAGACACAAAGATTACTTTTCGATTTGGCTTGAGCGCGCGCTATTCATCATTCTCATTCTGCTTCTGTTTCTCTCTATTTTTAGGACGCAAAGAGGATAGAAGTGCAGAGATTCGCAGGGAACCGTGATGTTCTGCAATACATCGATAGTCAGTCAATCTAATAGAAATAAACCCAAATCAAGCAACAGAAGATTCAAGTTCATTTTTGTACGATGAGAGTGAATATTCTATTGCTTGGATTTGAGAATCCCGCACGCATGGCTATATAAAATTTCTAATGCTTAATGCGGGATAAATCCTCTGCGAATCTCGGCTACTCTATTCTCTTTGCGTCCCGCATTTAGTAACTGAAAGCAGCACCCTCGTCCCATATAGCGGAGCCAGCCTTTAGGAACATTTCCAAGACCCAATACCAGAAATCTTTTTTCTTGATTTCTAGTGAAATATCTAATCAGCCGTGCTATATTCGCGCCCCCGTTTTGAGTAGGAGTTATCCTATGATAATCAGGGAAGAACGACACCAAGGCATAGTGGTGTTGAATAAAACAAAATAAAAACCCCTTCTGCTTCCCCGCATGCATTGCCGTAACAGGCGATAAGCAGAATACAATTTAAAAAGCCAACATGGCAGAATCTAAAAGAGTTAAGGCTGAAGACGCCGACGAAAAAGACCTTACCGTTAACATCAACGAAGAGGTAACACCAGAAGAGGTAACACCAATCGATCCAACTGCTGATGTAGTTGTTATTTCCGAAGAAGTGGTGGAAAAACCAGTAGAAGTGGAAGTTGAAGAAGAATCAACTGAAGATCTACCGGAAATTTTCAGCACTGCTGACGATGAGATGTTTCTTACCGAATCAGGTGAGTTTAACTGGGATGCGTATGAATCATCCGGCGGTTATAGCATGGAAGATCGTACGAGAATGGACAAGGTTTACGAAGACACTCTCAGCGTTATCCGCGAAAGAGAAGTTGTTCAAGGCCTTGTTGTTTCTATCAACAAGAAAGAAGTTGTCATCAATATCGGCTACAAGTCTGAAGGTGTGATTCCTGCAGGTGAGTTCCGTTACAATCCGGACCTTAAGGCCGGTGACAGCGTTCCTGTTTTTATCGAGCAGACAGAAGACCGCAATGGTCAGCTGAATGTTTCTCACAAAACTGCTCGCGTATTCAGCGCCTGGGGCAATGTGAACCGCGCACTTGATTCTGGTGAAATCATCAAAGGTGAGGTGAAGAGCCGCACGAAAGGTGGTCTCATTGTGGACGTCTTCGGTATCGAAGCTTTCCTTCCGGGATCGCAGATCGATGTGAAGCCTATCCGCGACTACGATCAGTACGTGGGTAAGATCATGGAATTGAAAGTTGTAAAAATCAACAACGAATTCAAAAACGTTGTTGTATCACATAAAGCACTTATCGAGGCAGAACTTGAAGAGCAGAAGAAGCTTATCATGTCCGGTCTTGAGAAAGGACAGGTACTCGAGGGTATCGTGAAGAACATTACTACTTATGGAGTGTTCGTTGACCTTGGCGGTGTTGATGGATTGATCCACATCACTGACTTGTCATGGGGCCGCGTAAATCATCCTGAAGAAATGGTTCAACTTGATTCTAAGATCAATGTTGTTATCCTTGACTTTGATGATGACAAGAAGCGTATCGCTCTTGGTATGAAACAACTCACACCGCATCCATGGGATGCTATCGAAGGTCAGCTTGAAGTTGGACAGAAGGTAAAAGGTAAAGTGGTTGTTCTTGCTGACTACGGCGCATTCGTTGAAGTAGCTGCAGGTGTTGAAGGACTTATCCACGTTTCGGAAATGTCATGGAGCACGCATTTGCGTTCAGCTCAGGACTTCCTGAAGGTGGGTGAAGAAGTGGAGTGTGTTATCCTGAGCGTTGACAAAGAAGAGCGCAAGCTTTCTTTGGGAATGAAGCAATTGACACAAGATCCATGGGAGAATATCGAGACTCTTTTCCCTGCAAACAGCAAGCACAAAGCGAAAGT
The DNA here is from genome assembly GCA_043748015.1 of Flavobacteriales bacterium. Classification (GTDB taxonomy): domain Bacteria; phylum Bacteroidota; class Bacteroidia; order Flavobacteriales_D; family Sanyastnellaceae; genus JAIBBG01. The sequence goes on along the minus strand of JAYTOA010000163.1, from coordinate 6,829 downwards.
TCGTGCATTCACCAACTTCGGTGTATTCTGTGAGTTGGCTGAAGGTATCGATGGTCTTATCCACATCAGTGATTTGTCGTGGAGCAAGAAGATCAAGCATCCAAGTGAATTCTGTCACATCAATGACGAGCTCGATGTAGTAGTACTGGAGTTGGACAAAGAGAACCGCAGAATCAGTCTTGGTCACAAGCAGGTGGAAGAGAATCCATGGGATGTATTCGAATCAGTATTCGTTGAAAGTTCAAAGCATCAGGGTACAATTGTTCGCAAAGAAGGCAGCCACGCTATCGTAGCGCTTCCTTATGGACTTGAGGGTTTCTGTATGAATAAGAACCTGAAGAAAGAAGATGGCTCAACAGCGAAAGTTGAAGAGACATTGGACTTCATCATCCAGGAGTTCAACAAGAACCAGCGCAAAATCGTTGTGAGTCACACAGGCACCTGGAAAGAAGAAGAGCCGGGACAAGCTACAGAGGCTCCAAAGAAGAGCGCACCACGCAGCGGCAAAAAGCCGGGACAAACTTCAGAAGCCGATTCACATGCGGTAACAAAAGTGAATGCACAGGTAGAGAAGTCAACCCTTGGTGACCTCAGCGTACTCGCCAATCTGAAAGAGAAAATGGACGGCGGTGATGCTCCTGCAGAAGGAGAGGGCAGCGCGGAATAATTTTTCGATTATTATATTAAAAGGCCGTCCGGATTGGGCGGCCTTTTGTTTTTTGGAGATTTCGGGATTTGCGATTTTTGATTTGAGATGGAGTGCGCTCTTAAGTTGTTATGATATTGCATTCCGTGGAACGGCGATGGGACGCAGATAGGATAGGGGAGCTGAGATTCGTTGGGGATTTCAACATACAAAAATTACTTCATAATTTCATGTACATTTGGTTGATCTAACTTCAACCCAAACAAATACTCTCTGTCATGAAAACATGTTGCAAGAATCATTCACTATTCATTGTTGTGTTTTCATTGTTTGTTTCTAATTTAATTGCACAAAAGCAAGCTAACTACTGGTATTTTGCTGATCTGGCCGGTCTACATTTTGCTAATGGTGAGCCCGAAATACTTAATGATGGACAAATAGATGCGGCCACATGTATTGAAGCATCATCCGCCATAAGCGATAGTTCAGGGCAATTACTATTTTACTGTTGTGCTAAGAAAATTTATAATCGCCTACATCAAATAATGCCCAATGGAGATCATTTGCTTGGAGGCGGATCGAGTACACAAGGCGCATTGATTGTGCCTATGCCGGGTTCTGATGAAAGATTTTATGTTTTTACATTGGACGAATTTCAAAATAATTTGGCCAATGGCCTTAACTATTATATTGTAAATATGTGCCTGGACAATGGGCTTGGTGATGTGGAATTAACACCCAGTTTTGCAACTTCTGTCCAAAAGGGAACTTTGCTACTTGCTGATGCAGGCGAAAAACTTTGTGCAACATATCACCAAAATGGAGCCGACATTTGGGTTGTTACTCGAAAACATTTTTCAAACGAGTTTTATTCATTTTTGATAACTGAACTTGGCATTCAAGATCCAACCATTTCTGCCATTGGTTGGGACAACAGTAATCCTGACCCAGATACAGAATATTCAAGTGCGTTAGGTCAAATCAAAATTTCTCCTGATGGTTCTAAATTAGCTATGGCCGTTGGTAATCATGCGCCAGGCTATGTTCAATTGTTTGATTTCGACAACAGCACGGGGCAATTGACCAATGAAAAGACATTGTATGCTGATAATGCATCCAATCAATATGGAATCGCCTTTTCGCCTGACAACACGAAATTATATATGCGCGGTGCACCTCCCACAGGCATTAGACAATTTGATATTACTTTATCCGGTGAAAGTGAAATTGTGCAATCAGCTGCTGCAGTTCCTTGGATTGGTGGATATGGAGGAACGGGTATGCAGCTAGCGAATAACGGGAAAATTTATGTCAGTTTCAACACACATCTTGGAGTTATAAATGCTCCAAATTTATCCGTACCTGATTGCAATTATATTGGAGAAGCAATAGACATTTATGCTGCAATTGGCACGTTTTCATCCTATACACTGCCAAGTTTTATGGATGGTTTTAATTACCACAATGGAATTCCTGCTTGCTTACCCGACAGTCAAATTGAACTTGCTCAAAATGATTTTATTGTGTTGTCACCTATGCCATGCAATTCTCATTTGGTAGTGGCTTCAAGCCATACGAACATCCATATTTCACAACTGAAGATTGTAAATGCAACAGGACAAACAATGGCTCAACTGAATGCTTCGGCTATTGGTCAGTTTAAATTTGAAATAGATACTTCTGATTTACCAAATGGAGTTTATTTTTTGGAGATACTCACCAACGAAAACAAATTTTTTAGAAAAATAGTGGTCGATAGATAAATTCTACGGGGAATTAAATGAACATTCTCAATTTCACGCACTCGCATTATCCGCGGCCACGTTTTTTTTGATGCCTTGCATTGCCAGCCTTTTGCCGGCGTTAATCACCAAATCTCCCATTCACGAAATATCTCTCACCATCCCATATTCAAAAGATCCTCCGTATAGAAATGAAACCGAAGCGTGCTTCCGGTTAAGATACCATTCGCCCAATAGTCTGCGCCGTCACAATAGGGGAGAATGTCGTAAGTATAAGATCCGCTGTATTCGAAATATTCTTTTGATGCAACGGTGCTTCCATCGAGAGCATCACCGATTTCGTATTGATTCATTGACATCCGCTTTTCCGACGAAGTCGGATGAGAAGGCGTTACATCGAGTGATCGGCCGTCGGCGAGTGTGAGGCGCAACATCTTGTGTGTTGAGTCAATGGGAACTTTGTTGACCATCCGAAGGGCGACAACTATGCGTTCGCCTTGATGATTGCGACTATAAACAGAATCGCCAACATTGAGTGTGGTCACAAGTTTTTGTCCTGTTGGTGTATCAATCAATGTCGAAGCTGAAAGGCATTTGCAGGTGTTGTGTGTGCCGCGGTATTGTTTTTTGTCTTGTGTCCAATAGATCAATGTGCCATCACCCAAATCGCGCGGTGGGACATTGTCCCAATCTTCCTGGCGTGGCTTGCACACAGTTTCGATCGGCCATGTGAGCTCGTCAGCTTTCTTGTAGTTGCCGGCGTCATAACCTTTGCTGATCACTTTGATTTTTGCATCCTTGGCACGGCATGCATTGAGGTAACAGCGCTTGTCGGCACCGGTCACAGGTGCATATTCATCCATGTCGCAATCGTCGGGCACCATAATTTCTGAAGTTGTTTGATTTGACGATGATGTTGGCTTGGTGTTGTGACAGCAAGCCATAAAAGGCATGATGAAAACAACTGCATAAAAGAATTTTGTCATACGCATACTTTCTCCACATAAAGATGATGCCGAAGGTACAAGAACGCGGCGCACATACGGTGAACGAATTTTTTTTCGCAGGAATCGTCATTCATCTTAACGAAGATTTGTTTTAGAGTTCATCGTTCCTGGTTCACGCGGAATTTTCTCTGCTTACAGACTATATTTTTTTTGCCGATTCGTTGAAAGTCTGAATTCCATTCGTGGATCATTCATCAAATCTCCAAATCACCAACTCAATAAATCCTTTGTGCTTCTTCGCGTCTTCGAGACTTCGTGGCGAAAGAAAATCGGACGCAGAGAGAATTGAGAAGCGGAGATTCGCAGGGCATTTTGTGATTTGGTGACTTGGAGATTGGGAGAATGACATCAACAATTTCATTTAATAATGAATCATTCACAATGCTTTGTGCCCCTTCGCGTCTTCGAGACTTCGTGGCCAAAAAAAACTCCACACACAATCAAAGTTTCACACCTCAAATCACAAATTACAAATTGCAAATGAAATTACGTTTGTATCGCCCCCACATTGTATCTCTTCTCCGCCGGTGCTTTTGACGCAGCTTCGATTCCCATGCTGATCCACTTGCGTGTGTCCACCGGATCGATAATCGCATCAAGCCATAGGCGAGAGGCAGCGAAGTATGGTGATGTCTGAGTGTCGTAACGGTCTTTGATTTTGTTGAACAATTCTTCTTCGCGCTCGTGTGTTATCTCTTCACCTTTTGCTTTCATGGACGATACTTCTATCTGCAACAAAACTTTCGCAGCTTGTGCGCCACCCATTACTGCAACTTGAGCCGTTGGCCATCCTACGATCAATCGCGGGTCGTATGCTTTGCCACACATGGCGTAATTGCCGGCGCCATAACTGTTGCCCATGATGATGGTGAATTTTGGAACAACACTGTTGCTCTGCGCATTCACCATTTTTGCGCCGTCTTTAATAATTCCAGCTTGCTCACTTCTGGAGCCTACCATGAAACCGGTGACGTCCTGCAGGAAAACAAGCGGGATGTTTTTCTGATTGCAATTCATGATGAAGCGCGCGGCTTTGTCGGCGCTGTCGTTATAGATCACACCGCCGATCTGCATGCCTTCCTTCTTGCTCTTCACCATCATGCGTTGGTTGGCAACAATACCAACACTGAAACCATCAATCCGTGCATTGCAGCAAATAATGGTCTTGCCATAATCGCCTTTATACTCTTCATACTCACTGTTGTCCACCAGACATTCAATGATGTCGAAAGTGTTGTAGGGCTTTGCTCGGTCCTCTGGAAGTAATCCGTAGATGTCGCGCGCCTTGCGCTTAGGTTCTATACTCGGTGCACGATCAAAACCTGCGTCATGACCAACGCGTCCCATTTTATCCATGATGCTTTTAATGCGATCGAGAGCATCCTTATCATCTTTTGCTTTGTAATCAGTAACACCGGAAATTTCACAATGTGTGGTTGCACCACCGAGTGTTTCGTTGTCGATGTCTTCACCAATCGCCGCCTTCACGAGATAAGAACCCGCAAGAAAAATGGTACCTGTTTTATCTACGATCATCGCTTCATCGCTCATGATGGGGAGGTAGGCGCCACCGGCGACACAACTTCCCATGATGGCGGCAATTTGGGGAATACCGCGTGAACTCATAATCGCATTGTTGCGGAAGATCCTTCCGAAGTGTTCTTTATCCGGAAAAATTTCATCTTGCATGGGCAAGAAAACGCCGGCACTGTCAACGAGATAAATGATTGGCAAATGGTTCTCCATTGCAATTTCCTGCGCACGGAGATTCTTTTTGGCCGTCATTGGAAACCATGCACCGGCTTTCACAGTAGCGTCGTTGGCGACCACCATGCATTGTTTCTTTTTCACATAACCGATCACTACCACAACACCTGCAGCCGGACAACCACCATGTTCCTTATACATGTCTTCAGCTGCCAGCGCACCGATTTCAATACGAGGAGAATCTTTGTCGAGCAGATAATCTATTCTTTCACGCGCAGTGAGTTTTCCCTTTTCGTGTTCCTTCTCTATGCGTTTTTTTCCGCCACCTTCGAAAGCTTTATCCAGCTTGCGTTGCAGCGCACTTACGAGCTGCATCATCTTGTCTTCGTTCTTGTTGAATTCCAGGTTTTCAGCCATTATTGTTGAATGGGTTTTTCGTTCTCGTTTTGAGTGGCGAATGTAGTGGAGGGCGATGGATTGGTCGTGTTTTTCGGGCTTCTAAGCGTAAAAATTATTAGTTATTAATTATTAGATATTAAGTGAAATGCCTCGGGTCATTCATCAAATCAAAATCAAAATTTCTGATAATCTCCGCGTTCTAAAAAAAAAGAGAGAGAAGCAGAATGAGCATTAAGAAATAGCCACTCAGCGCAAAGTGAAAAATTATCTTTGTGTCTCGGTGACTTTGTGGCAAAAAAAAAGGAATGAGAAGCAGAATGAGAATGGAGAAAAGAGCGCGCTGAAATCGATCACCCATTCAAAAAATGTTTTCAATGACTAGGGAAGTGGTGCACGATTTCCTTCGTTCCGGAATGTTCAATGACCACATCATCAGATGCGTTGGGATCAATTCTTTGAACAGTGGCATTGTTGCGTTCCATATAGATATTGGTCAATACGGCGTCTTCCTTTTTTCTAAAGACAAGTATATCGTTCGTCGAAATATTTTGCTCAATGAAAATTGCCGCGTTGTGATAAGTGAACGGATCAACTTCTTGCATGCCTTTATCTCTATGAATGGCGTCGTTAACAAAACCAACGACCATAGCAATTCCGACAATTCCAAGAAAGACATAGCCGAATATTGGTTGCTTGTAAAGGTGAAACATGCGATCCACGCCAAATGCCAAAAGAAAACATGCAAAAGGAATAATAAAAGTGCTGTAGCGAATATCAAAAGGAATGGAGTGGCCCGTCCGTAGCACCATTATTAGGAGGTATACCAGGTACATGGCAAGTGGAAAAGTCACAAACATCACAGGTCTGAAATATTCGGACTTTCTCACTTTCAGAAAAACGAAAAGGATGATTGAAAGAGGAATGAGTAAAATGAAAAAGTTGAGATTGTTTTTCTCCGAGGATGTAGGGAATTCATTGCCAAAAATGCGAATGAAATTCATTACAATCTGGTAACTGGTGTCGGCGAAATTTCTCACCACCCCGGCATCTTCACCATTGATAGACACTCCGCTATGCCACATGGATTTTTCAATGTTGATGAGTTTCTTTCCTTCAAGTCCGCCGTTGAACAGCCATATGGAGAATATGCCGAGGCCTACCACAGCCATTATCGCATATTGAATCAATGCTTTTCTATGACTGTGAAAAAACGCTACCAGGAAAATATGCGAAACGAAAACATACAATGTAGCATAATGCGACCAGAGTGAAAGATTGAGGGCTATGATGTAAAGAGGAATATGCAGCCACGTATGTTTTTTAGCAAC
>JAYTOA010000162.1:0-25691 GCA_043748015.1 Flavobacteriales bacterium | reverse complement strand
ACTTAAACGAAATGAAAAGGATCTGCGTTCTAATTCTTACTTCATTGTTTCTCATTGCTTGTAAAAAGGACGCAGGAGATGGCGGGAACTCGACTATTTCAGGGAATGTAGCAAAAGAGATACGCGCCGTCTTGACGAATTCTTCGACATATCAGAGAACGGTTCCAGCGGCTAACGGCAACGTATACATCATTTATGGTGATCACACCTCACCTGATGACAATGTGGATACTAACTATGATGGCGACTTTGAGTTTCGTTATCTGCGACCAGGCAAATACACCATTTATGTATACTCCAAGGACACCAATGCTGTAGCAGTTCCTTGGGATGAAAGTCATATGCTTGTTAAGCGTGAAGTGGAAATTACGGAGAAGAAACAAAGTCAGGAAGTCAGTCAGATGACCATCTATGATACGAACTAGTGTCTTGATCATGCTGTTTTTTTCGTCACTTGTAAGCTTTTCGCAATACAAGGATGCGGGGATGTGGATCGATGCATCAGCGGTTGGCGAACTCAATAAAAGGCTGGAATTTTCTTTTGCGCCGGAAATCAGATTGAATGAAAATCTTTCCCGAATTTCCAGATTGTTTGCCGATATCGGATTGCAGTACAAACTGAATAAACATTTTCATACAGCACTCACCTACAGAACAGGTTTTGCGCAGCTCACCGACGAGTACCAGATGCGCAACCGTGTTCAGTTTGGAATCGGTTACAAGAAAAAATTGCGTGATTTTTCTCTTGCATTGTCGTCGCGATGGCAGTTGGCCACCAGGGCCAACATGCCTGAAAACGACCCGGATTTGAAAACCACATTCAGGAATAAAATATCAGTGAAGTACAGCGGCGTGAAGAAAATTGATTTCTCAACGTCATTCGAATTGTTCAACAATAGCAATCAATACAGCAGCTTCACACTTCAAAACTGGCGATGGACAGTGTCTGCGGAACGCAAATTGAATAAACTAAATTATCTTTCATTGGGTTATCTCATTCAGAAAAGTATCGATGATTCTCCGCAGGAAATGGATTTTGTTGTGTTGGTTTCTTATCAACACAATTTGAAATGGAAGAAGAAAAAGGGTGATAAGGAAGAGGATTCCGAACCAACGGAATAGTTGAAGGCTTTTCATTTTCTTGTGGAATTAGATAGGCGCATGTATAGAGCGAGAAGTAAATTTGCCGCTTCAATTTCACTGTGATCATGTCGAAAAAAATCTCCTCCGCGCTCATTTCCGTTTTTGATAAAGCAGGTCTTGAACCTATTGTTCGCAAAATGCACGCGCTGAATATTATCATGTACAGCACGGGAGGAACACAAGATTTTATTGAAAAGTTGGGTTTGCCTGTTGTCGCGGTTGAAGATCTCACAGGCTATCCGAGCATACTCGGCGGTCGCGTGAAAACTTTACACCCAAAGGTGTTTGGAGGAATTCTTAACAGACGCGATGATGCAGGAGATATTTCACAGATCGCGGAATTCGAAATACCGAATATTGATTGTGTTGTTGTAGATCTCTATCCATTTGAAAAGACGGTGTTATCCGGTGCATCACATGAAGACATTGTCGAGAAAATTGACATTGGAGGAATATCATTAATCAGAGGAGCTGCAAAAAATTACAACGACGTTGTCATCATTCCTTCGAAAAATGAATACAGCGTGCTACTTCAAATACTTGCAGAACAGAATGGCGCCAGCACTGCCGAGCAACGATTGGCACTCGCACGAGAAGCTTTCAACGTTTCATCACACTATGATGGAAAAATCTATGAATATTTTTTAGGAGATCAGATTGGTGCTTTAAAAGTTTCGGAGCCGCACCATCAAGTTCTTCGCTACGGTGAAAATCCACATCAGCGAGGGGTGTTTTATGGTGATCTGGATGGAATTTTTAATAAGCTAAGCGGCAAAGAACTTTCATACAACAACCTTTTAGATGTTGATTCAGCCATTCAATTGATGAATGAATTTGAAAATAATCAGCCAACATTTGCCATTCTCAAGCACAACAACACTTGCGGCATTGCAACGCGCACAACCATTGTTGAAGCTTATGATGCAGCATTGGCTTGCGATCCTGTTTCTGCATTTGGCGGAGTGCTCATTTCTAATGTTGTTTTAGATATTGCTACTGCAAAAAAAATTCACAGCTTGTTTTGTGAGGTAATCATTGCTCCTGATTTCGACGCAGATGCCGTTGCGTTATTGAAGGAAAAAGCCAATAGAATTCTGTTGCGCAAAAAGAAAATAGAGATGCCCGCAACGCAGATCCGTTCACTACTCAATGGTGTTTTGTTTCAGGATAAGGACATAAAAACAGAGAGCGTTGAAGACTTCGGATTGGCAACCACGCATATTGCTTCACAAGAGCAACTCATCGACCTCGTCTTCGCCAATAAAATTGTAAAGCATACAAAGAGCAATACCGTTGTTCTTGTAAAAAACGAACAATTATGCGCAAGCGGTACAGGTCAAACATCACGCGTGGATGCATTGCACCAAGCAATTGCGAAAGCGAAGTCTTTCAATTTTGATCTCAAAGATGCAGTCATGGCAAGTGATGCGTTCTTTCCTTTTCCTGATTGTGTAGAGATTGCAGGCAAGGAAGGAATCAATGCTGTTGTACAGCCGGGCGGTTCCATCAAAGATCAACTCTCTATCGACTATTGCAACGCCAATGGCATAGCGATGTATATGACGGGCACCCGGCATTTCCGACATTGAACATTCCATGTGATATTTCGTGCTAATTCCGCTATCCTTGCATTTGCACCACAGCAAACAAGATTGACCATGCGGATTGCTTTTTTACTTTTTCTTTTATGTTTTTCTCAAAGTCTGATTGCGCAACAGAGGTTGCTGAATGGCGCTGTGCGCGATAAAAAAACGAATGAGAATATTATCGGGGCAGTACTGCGCAACAGCTCCGGAGAAGGCACTGTTTCCGACATCAACGGATCTTTCAGAATACCAGTCAGTGGAAGCGGAGATTCAATTACTGTTGATTTAATCGGATATGCGAGTTACCTCTACGTAGTACAGGAAATGGATTTTTCCACAGGAGTGATTTTCCTACTGGCGCCGAGCGTCAACGAATTGAATGTCGTCGTAGTTTCTGCAGGAAAATTTGAACAGAATGTAAGTGAAGTAACAGTGAGCATGGAGGTAATCACACCTTCTTTGATACGAGATAAGAACGTTGTGTCAGCAGATGAAATCATGCAACAGACACCGGGCGTCAGCATCGTCAACAAGGAACCGCAGATAAGAAGCGGCAGCGGATATTCTTTTGGTGCAGGTAGTCGTGTTCAGATTCTTGTCGATGATATGCCTGTTCTTAGTGGCGATGCAGGAAGGCCTGCCTGGGATTTTCTTCCTATAGAAAACGTGGCGCAGATTGAAGTGATCAAAGGAGCAAGCAGCGTTCTCTATGGCAGCGCGGCTTTGAGTGGTGTAATCAATATGCGTACTTCTTATCCGGCTGATACGGCAAGAACTGTTGTGAATGTGTATCACGGAGTATTCAGTAACCCGAAATCAAACGCATCAGTTTATTGGAGCAAACCATTGATGCGTTCCGGAATTAATTTTCTCCACTCGGAAAAATTTGGAAGGATTGACTTTGTACTTGGCGCAAGTTTCATAGGCGACGATGGACACCTGGGACCAATCAAAGACACGGCCACGGGAGCCTATACAGAGAAGTACAATCCATTTACTGCCGACCGATATGATGCGAATACACGCGGAAGGATCAACATGAATTTGCGATATCGTTCAAAGAAAATTTTTGGATTGAGTGCCGGCATCAACACGAACTGGAACATGAGTAATTCGCTTGCTACATTGTTGTGGCAGAATTCTGATACTGCGTTGTATTCAGCTTTTGCGGGAAGCGCCACACGCACCAAACAATTGTTGGGTACCATCGATCCATTCATTACCTATTTCAACAAAAAAGGGAACAAGCATTCATTGCGTACACGTTGGCAAAGTCTCGACAACAACAACGATAACAATCAAGGAAATTTCAGCGATCAGTTCTATGCAGAATATCAGTATCAATTGAATTGGGAGAATCTTGGAGTCAAGAACATGACTACAACCACCGGTCTTGTTGCCATTCATACGAATGCACGCGGTCAGCTTTTTAGCGGCGGTAATGCAGACGGACATAATAAAGCCGATAATTATGCGGCGTTTTTTCAAGTAGATAAAAAGTTTTTGAAGCGGTTGAATGTTTCTGCAGGAATGCGCTACGAATATTTTGAGATCAACAAAGTCTCAGATTCGAAACCGGTTTTCAGAGCCGGACTTAACTATCAGGTGGCGCGTGCATCCTTTCTGCGTGGATCTTTTGGCCAGGGATATCGTTTTCCATCTATCGCAGAAAAATTCATTGTCACCGGAGTGGGATCAATCAACATTTTCGCCAATCCCGACTTAGTTGCCGAGACTTCATACAACGCAGAAATTGGATTCAAGCAAGGATTCAAAATCGGAAACTTTCTTGGCTACGCAGATGTTGCAGTCTTCCAACAGGAGTATAAAAATTTTATTGAGTTCACCTTTGGTCAATGGAAATATGTCCGGCCTTTTACCAGCCTCGAGGATCTGCCAAGGTATCAGCGAGATGTAACCAACAGCATCGGATTCAAGAGTGTGAATACAGGACGCGCTAAGATCAAGGGCGCCGAATTTTCGGTAATGGGCGAAGGGAAAATGGGAAGCGTGAAATTGCAATTACTTGCAGGTTACACTTACACATTGCCTGTTAGCACATCGCCTGATTTTATTTATGGCAATCCGCCAAATGGTCCTGCACCTTCATTGAAAATACCTCCGGCATTTTCATATCTCACAACAAGTAGCGATACGACGAATAACATTTTGAAGTATCGTATGCAACATCTTGTGCGCGCGGACATCGCAGCAACCTGGCGGTCGATTTTGCTTGGGGTAAGTGTTCGATACAACAGTCATATGCAGAATATAGATCGTGCATTCGAAGACCTGGAGAGTGTGCCGATCGCAGCATTCAACCCGGGGATTGATAAGTGGAGAGCGAATCACAAAAGTGGAGATTACGTGGTTGATGCAAGATTGGGTTATACATTCAATGAGAAGCACCGTGTTTCGGTCATCGTCAACAATATTCTCAACCGCGAATATTCCATTCGACCCTTGGCCATTGAGGAACCTCGGTTTACCATGATGCAGTATTTGATTACGTTTTGATAATGTCTCAGAATTCTTAACACAGGAATTATAAAGGAAAGAAACGATGCAAGCATGTTGAATGTTTCGTTATAGAGAAACTTTTCATATCTTCGCTTCGTTGAATCGGGCAATAAATGGATAAGCATTTTGAAGTTTTGTTTTTAGATGAGTCACTTGACTTTTTAAAGAGTTTGGAGAGAAAACACTTTGAAAAAATTCTTTACAACATTAGAAAGGTGCAAATTGAAATCGATTCAGAATTATTCAAGAAACTATCTGACGACATTTGGGAATTCAGGACTTTATATCAAGGAATTCAGTATCGACTTCTTGCCTTTTGGGACAAGACTTCTTCAATAGACACTTTGGTAGTTTCTACGCATGGCTTTATAAAAAAAAGAAGCAAAGTTCCTGACAACGAAATTCAAAAAGCCATTATGATTAGAAAAAAATACTTCACGGATTTACAATCAAAAAATCGAAAGAAATGAAGACGCACTCATTAGACGATGTACAAGACTTACTAATTGGTAAGGTTGGAACACCGGAACGCGACTTGTTTGAGTATGAGTTGCAAATGGACTTAATAGGTAAGGCAATCAAACAAACCAGGAAGGAGCGACACCTCACTCAGGAACAACTTGGAAAATTGATTGGGGTTCAAAAAGCGCAAATTTCTCGATTGGAAAACAATGCGGGCAATGTGACTATGGACACGCTGATAAGAGTTTTTACAGCACTGAAAGCGAAAATTAAATTTCAAGTTGAATTACCAAATCTGAACATTGTAGTTGGGAAATAACACAGTTTATTATTTCACTAGTTGCTTGTAATAATTCAAAGTTGACTCTGATCTAGAAGCTCGTTGACTCTCACGAGCAATAATATATTGATTTCAACCCATAACTTGCGTTCAAAATTCACCAACTTTTCACTCTTGCAAATTCTCGCCATTATACCCGCCCGTTTCGCAAGCACGCGCTTTCCGGGAAAGCCGTTGATTGACATCGGCGGTAAGACGATGTTGCAACGTGTGATTGAACAAGCGCGCAAGTCAACTGCGCTTTGTGATGTCGTTGTTGCAACAGATGATGAACGCATTTTTTCGCACGTGGAATCTCTTGGTGAAAAGGTTGTGATGACCTCTGCCAATCATCCTAGCGGAACGGATAGATGTCTGGAAGCATTGAATAAGTTTCGGAAAGAAGTCGATGCCGTCATCAACATTCAAGGCGATGAGCCTTTCGTTGCACCGGAGCAAATTGATGCTCTGGCGGAATTGATTTCACGCGATGAAGTGGAAATAGGAACACTTGCCAAGAAAATTGACGACAGCGCAACACTTTTCGATTCCAATAAAGTCAAAGTGATTTTTTCCAACAACGGCCGCGCAGTTTATTTCAGTCGTCATGCCATTCCATTTCAAAAAGGTATAGAGCAAGCAAATTGGTTGAAGCATCATGCGTATTACCAGCACATCGGTTTGTACGCTTACAAGGTTGAAACACTACGAGAAATTAGCGCACTAAAACCTTCGCCTCTTGAATTGGCAGAATCGCTCGAACAATTGCGATGGTTGGAGAATGGCAAGTCCATTTATGTGGCAGAAACAAAAATCGAGACGCCGGCAATTGATACGAAGGAAGATCTGGCGAAGGTATTGGCGAGCTATTTCGGTAAAAGCTAGGTCTTTAAAAGCGAATTGTTAAGGGCACTTTTCAGCAGCATTTCCTACTTTCACCATTGATAGTCAGTCCTCATTTTTGGCACTCATCCACTTATATTTGCCGCATGCGTCTGGAAGCATTTATCTGCGAACTACTTTATGACCACGACTGTGTGGTATTGCCCGATTTTGGTGGGCTTGTAGCGAATTATCGCGCTGCACGACTCAATCGCAGGACTCATATTATCATGCCTCCTTCCAAACACATCGGATTCAACCGCAATCTGCGCACGAACGATGGACTGCTCGCCAATCAGGTGGCTGAAAGGGCCGGCATCTCATACAAGGAGGCTGTCATTAAAGTTGATCTGGCCATTGCTGACTATCAGCGACAATTGCAAAAAGATGGTCGCATGGTGCTTGAAAGAATTGGCGTATTTTTCAAGGATAAAAGTGGTCAGTTACAATTCATTCCTGAAGAGCACGAGAATTTCTTACTCAGTTCTTATGGTCTTGGGCCCGTACAATTAAAATATATTGAACAGGAAATGGAAACAGAAGAAACTCCCGTAGTTCCCATTCAGGACGAGCGTAGAAGAATTGCAGGTTGGAAAATTGCTGCGGCCATTTTGATACCATTGCTTTTCGCAGGATCATTGCTTGTGCGCAATCAGATGAAAGAAGAAGGCAAGTTCAGTCTTGCATCTCTCAACCCTTTTCATCAACCTGTGGTGAAAGCCGATTATGAGCCCAACGCCTTCAAATTGGATTCTGACAAAGCATCTGGTGCTACATCATTGTCGGAAACACTGGAGAATGCGGCCGGAAATATCACTTACGATTTCACCACCAACAGCATTTCTGAAAAGGGAATTGAAATTGAAAACGCGAAGCCGAAAACTGCGGAAGCTGTCAGCACCGAGGTTAAGAAAGAAGTGAATCCAATCAAAGAAGTGACAACACACGCGCAGTCGGGTAGTGGCTACGCTGTGATTGGTGGAGCGTTCAGCGTTGCTGAGAATGCGGAGAATTTTATGAAAAAACTACAGAACGATGGTTTTGAAGCCTCGTTTGCAGGTAAAAAGGACGGACTTCAACTTGTTGCATATGGTGTGTACCCTTCAAAGAGCGAAGCAGCTAAAGCACTTGTCAAGATTCGCAATTCCGGTGGCTCAGCCTGGATTACAAAAAGTAAATAGTTTACATTTTTCTGCATGAGTTTCTTTTCTATGTGTATTGAGAAAGTGCAAGAGATATTTTCATGATCAATCTTTCATCTGTAAAGAATATCATTTTCGATTTTGGAGGTGTGCTATTCGAAATTGATTATCAGGCTCCAATCAAGGCATTTGCTGACCTCGGATACAATGATTTTGCAGAGGTTTTCACACAGGCATCGCAACAACCTATCATCGATCAGTATGAGTCGGGATTGATTTCCGATGAAGTCTTTCTTCAATTCCTTGAGGCGCAAGTTCCCGGAGCAACACGCGAACAATTACTCTATGCCTGGAACAGCATACTCCTGCACATCATGCCCGAGCAAGTGAGCATTGTAGAAAAGTTGCGTAGTATCGGTTACAGAACCTTTTTGTTGAGTAATACCAATGCAATTCATGTGGCGAAATTCGAGGAGATGCTTGCAGAAAAAATGAATCACGAAAAGTTCAAGTCGTCATTCGAAAAAATTTATTACTCCAATGTCATTCAATTGAAAAAACCGAACACGGAAATTTTTCTCAAAGTGTGCGAATGGAATCATTTGATTCCCGCAGAAACACTTTTCATTGATGATAGCATGCAGCACGTGCATGGCGCAGAGAAAGCGGGTTTGCAAGCTTATCACTTGAAACCCGGAGAGAGATTGGCGGATGTCTTCTCATTTTAGAATTCAACTTTCTTCAACACGTCAGAAAGTTTGTCAAGATCATTTTGATCATTGAATGCGTTGATTGAATAGCGCAGATAAACACTTTCGCCATGCACCATCACAGGTATTTCTATTTGATGTTTATCGTAAAATTCTTGCTTTAATTTTTCGGGTTGTGATGTTTTGATTTTCATACTGCACATCTGCCCTATAAAATCATCGCTAATTGGCGCGAGCGGCATTGTATTCAATTGTTCGCAAAGACGCAGGTAGTTCGTTTGAGCCAATGTGCGGCAATGTTTCGCAACATTCACCCAATCATATTTCTTCATGAATTCAATCGACTTCGGTATAGTGAGGAAAGCTGAAAAGTCGCGCGTGCCCTGCTGTTGGTGATAATCGATGAATTTAGAATGAGAAGGTGATGGACTTTCATATCCCCAGCTTATCACCAAAGGATCAAACATATCTTGCATCTCTTTTTTTACAAAGAGAAATGAACTGCCTTTGGGAGTCATCATCCACTTATGACAAGCACCGGTGTAAATGTCAGCACCAAGGGATTTCAAATCAAGATCGATGTGAGCAGGTACATGCGCTCCGTCAACGATAGCAATCAATCCGAGTTCTTTCGCTTTCGCGCAAATTTCTTTGACAGGCAGAATGAGCGCAGTTGAACTTGTAATCTGACTGATAAAAATAACTTTGGTTCGAGGTGTTATTCCGTTCCAGAATTGCTCTATGAAATCTTCCTTTGAAAGCAGCGGTAACCGAATCGGTTGTCTTTTGTAAACGTATCCGTTTTGTTTCGCATAGTAATTCCATGTCCTGTCCATGGCTCCATACTCAAGATCAGTAGTGAGAATTTCATCACCTGCATTCAGCTTCAAACTTTTTGCGATGATGTTCATTGCGTACGATGGATTCATGGTGAAAACGACATCGTCAGGATCACATCCAATAAAAGCTCCCAACGCTTCACGCGATTTTTTAAGCAAAGCCGGCCCTTGCGTGGACATAAATTGTACAGGCTCAAATTCCAGCAAGTCCTGCCAATGTCGATAGTCTTCTGTAATTTTTTTCGGTGTTGCACCGAAAGACCCAAAGTTGAGAAAAGTGATGTCGGGCCTTAGTTGAAAAAGTGATTTGAAGTCTTGATTGTGTTGGAGAGTCATCGATCATTTTATTTGCGATGAAATTACAAAATCAGCAATTGCTCAAGACTCTTGTCTAAATGGCTAAAGATTTAAAGTAAGAAAAGGAATAATTACATTTTTTCTTCGGATACCAATATGTCCGGGCAACACAGCACAGGTATTCCGGCTTCATTGGTGAGCATTTTTTCTTTGTCCGCTTTACCCATTGCCATCGTTTCCTGGTGCGTATTTGTTGAAAGACAGATGCAATCGAAATCATTCTCTGCAGCGTAATTAATCGTCTGCTGGGCGAAACCCATCGACATCAGTTTTGCTTCTTCTTTAACGGCTGAGAAAGGAATATCATGTTCATTGAAAAAAACAGACGCTTCCTTAGCGTGATTTGCAATGACATCTTGTGTACCGTTTAAATATTTATCCATTTCATAGTGGACCACTTCGGCGCCAATTATTTTAGCGAAAATTGAGCATTGTTTCATCTTTGGATAAAATGAATCGTAAGGACTTGCAGTTAGTAAAATACGATGGCTCAAACCGGATCTTATCCTTGAGTTTTCCTGAACCACCAGACATGGATAATGCAATGCCTGCACCATCTTCAATATAGTTGATCCGAATATTTTCTGAATAACACCATGAATTCCATGCGTACAAATCACAACGAGATCGGGGTTGATCTCTGAGAGTTTTTCGGGTATCGCACTCAATAGATTTCCATGACCAACTACAGCAAGACAAGGAATACCTGATCCGAGAACAGAGGTAGTGTATTCGTCTATCTGCAGCAGGGTGTTTTCATCATCATGCGATTCACTGATATTGACAGCGATAATTTCTGCGCCGGTTATTTCCGAAATTCTTTTAGCTTGTAATAAAGCGGTTTTTCCGCTTCGAGTAAAATCTACGAGGACTGCGATTTTGTTCATGATGCTTTGGTATCAGATTAACCCAAATCATGCAAATGAAAATGCACCTTCATTTATTTGGTGATGAAAATGTTTTTTCATTTGCTTAGATTCGAGAATCCCGTACGCATTGCAATAAAACTTTTCCATTGCGTAATGCGGGATTATAGTGTTCAAATTTAGCAAATAGACATGATAAAAAACAGATTGAGCACAAAGTTTAGGGATGATGTTCAATCACCGCAAAAAACTTTGTGCTCAACATCTAAACTCTACCTATGGTTGGGAACAACTTTGGTCAGCTCTGATTCCTAACCACTATTTCCCTACAACTACCGGTATCTGCACGGCAGCACCATTGGCGTTGTTCAGTCTAAGTATGTAGTATCCTTCACTCAGATTCGACATGTCGAATGGAATCGTTCCTTGCACGTTGTTTTGAATAACAATGGTTCTTCCACTTGCATCGAGCAATTGTGTAGACCACAATCCGGAAGGTAGGCGTACAACACTATTCACGTTTGTTGGATTTGGATAAACAACGGGTTGATCACCGAGCAATTCTCTTACGCTGGTTACCGCGAGATCAGAAGTACCAACACAGTCAAATTCATTGGTAACAATCACCGAATAAGTACCATCGGCGATAGGCGTATAGTGGTTACTCGTTGCTCCTTCTATTACTTCAAAATTGAATGTCCAGACATAAGTGCCTATTGCAGTTGTGCTCAATTGCCCATCTGCAAATACAAGATTAACTTCAGGCATTGGATGCACTACGATGTTCATCGAGCTGGTCACCTGACACAGCGGATTTGTCAACGTCAACGCCAAAGTATTTTCTCCCAATTCAAGACCACTGAGTGTTGCAACATTTTCTGTAGAAAAAACGGATCCATTCAAGCTCCATGATATTTCTTCAACATAAGGAGTGAAATCACTAACATCCACCAGGTCATCTTCGCACTGAGATGAACTTCCTTCGAGCGCACTCAAATCGTTGCAGTCAAAGATGGTATGCCATGTCTCATTGGTGATGACAGGTTCGTTCTGGTCAAAATAAATAGCTGCGGCATTTGTAATCACATCACCCGGTTGAATGTCATTTCTTGTAGCAATGCGATAAATCAGATAGCCATGACTTGCAGGTTCGTTGTTGACGGAATCGGCCAGCATGATATTGTTGAATATGAATTTCACCATGCCGTTGGGATGCACTTCTGTCACATAATCATGCGAAGCAAACACGGGCTCAAACGTGTTCAGGTCAAGGTGTTCTATGTCGATCATGTCTTCGATATGCACATCTTCAGCAGGTGCATTTCCGGTATTCTGAAAGCGTATTCTGTATGTAATCTCTGTGTCTTCAAGAATATAATGCGGCTCCTGGTATCCTTCAGGAAATGCTGCTTTGTCATTCGGATCATAGGAGCAACTCACCGTTGGATTAGTAGTCAAGGTGTTTTCATAAATCACTTCATTCAAGTTGTTGTACAAAGTCAAAGTGAATGTCAAAGGAAAAGTTTGTCCGATGAGTGCGGTTCCAGGTCCGTTGATGTGAAGGTTGTAAGCGACTTGTGTTCCCGGTGACTGATTGTTGATGTTCCATGTAACTACTCCGTTGTCATTGGTAGAATAATTAGTGCCATTGTTCGCTGCAGAGAACGTAAGCGATTCGCCGCCGGTCATAGTGAGTGTACCGTTCAATGGGGCATTGCCGGAGTTTGCAATCCAAACACCTGTATTCATTCCGTTCTGACATTGAAGCAAACTACTCCAGGAAGTAAGCCCGGCATTTGCATTATAAAAAGGTGTTGTAGACTGCACAGGAATATTCGTGCATCCGGGAACAATAACAGAGATCGGATCACCGGAAGTATAAGCTTCATTGTCTCCTGCAAATTGAACAGTGTAAACTCCATCCGGTAAATCCGGTAAATAGAAATATCCGGCGCTATTGGTATAGACTGTTACGTCTGCTTCAATAACATAAACAGGTTGATTATTCAATGCCGGCTCAGCGAAGGTTCCGGTCCCTTGAATTCCATCGCCATTGAGATCATTGTATAAAACTCCCGTGAGTCCTGCTGGATTGTCGGAAGGAATATTGAATGGTTGCATATTGGTACAACCTGCGGCATCAGTTACAACGATATATTGAGGACCTGCCGGTAAATTGCAGATAAGCATTGGTAAGGAACCATTCAAAGTAGCACCGGGCGAAGAGGTGCCCATATAAAAAGTGTACGGAGGAACGCCACCAATAACATTCAAGTTTGCACAACCGTTGTTCAATCCGCATCCGCTTGAATTCTGAAACACATCAGCAGTAATGATCATTGGAATTCCGACGTTCATGGTAAAGCATTCTTCTTCCACAGTAACCACTTCATTGTTGCTATCCAAACCCGTCGCAATGAAACAAATTTCATTCGATCCAAAAGGTGGATTTTGAATCCAGAATTGAAATGTCGATCCTGTGAATGTTTGATTGCCGTTATTTCCATCAGTGGCAGTCCAGGCCAATGTGAAGCTTGTTACATTCGGACAGGTTGTATTCACCAGCAGAACGCTGCCATTGTTTGCACCTGTGCAATTTCCTGAGTCATTGAAAACTAAATCAGTGAAGCATTGCGCATGAAAATGTGTAATCGAGAATGAGCACACTAAAGCAAATAAGAAGTGTAAAGGTTTCATATTATTAAGGTGTTGATTGTTGGGAAGACCAAGATTTGCAGATAGTGGTTGCATAAGCAATTGAGCTATTATTTACATAAATGAGCAATAATACCTTGAACAACTATTGAATCAAGCGTTTCACACAATTGATGATAGTATTTTCCTGTTCGGGTTTAAATCGACCAACAATACCGAAACGCGAGAAATGACCGGTGCTTTCGTATCCGCCTTCTTCAACCTGTTTTGTTGTGGGAAGATATCCATACACTTCATCGGAATATCCGGTGATAAAGCATCGCTTCGATTGAATGATGGGCAGAAGCAAGTCATAATATTCCGATACCGGTTCTGCCGAAATGAAAACCATTGAAAGATCATTTCCAAAGGAAACATATCGGAATGTCAAATTAGAAATACTCTTCGATTGAATGCCGAGCAATTCTTTCACTGGATAGACATTCCTATTCAATTTTATTTTATTTGTTTCAATTGTTACCGGCGAATCTCTCAGTACCATGCGCAATTGCTTAACCACACTTGAACACCAGGTGTTATAATCTTTTTCGATTTGAAAGCGATAATATGATTTTGGCAATGACCAGCTTAGCTGATTGCAAAATCGAATCATAGCATTGGGAGAAACAATAGGTGCGGCGCGCACGTCTCCGGCTAATCCGGGAAAATAGATTACTGCCAACTCGGTGTTTCCATCATCGATGCGCATGGCTTCTCTCACACGTCCCGGAAATTCAGAACTGATCAATGACCGATCATACAAATTGGTGGGATGACAAGGAAAGGACCAGATGTATCCTAACTGTTTTTTTGTTTGTCGATCTGTAATACTCATTACATCCATCACTTCACGCTTATGGCCTTCAGGATTGGGTTGCATGGCAATAAATCGACAAAACAGGTGCTTGATGTTTCTTGTTTTCCTTCTGCGGTTTGAGGTTAAATGATTCGACGCACCCGACAACCAATGCAATTCGATTTCAGCAAAAGATTTATCATTTAAAGCAACAATTACATCTTTGATTTTTTGAATCAGATGAGCTTCATATTCGGGATTATCACCACCAAGCTCTTGGCGATGCGTTTCAATCGAAGGGGCAAAATGCGTGTGCGTTGCAATCAGTATTATCTGATCGTCGTGTACATCACCAAAAGTTTTCTTGATAATTTCTCCGGTGGATTTGATGAGTGGTTCTGTGATAAATAAAGTGTCTATGCCTATAATAAATAGCATCACATCGCCCCCGCGCCACATGGTCACATTGATTTCGAGTTGGCTATACACACCTCGACTTTTCGCGCCAGGCTCAATCCCGATAATACTTACAGCAACATCAGGTGTGATATCCGCCCTGATAGATTTAAACTCCATGCTTGTTCAACTGTGCTTGATTGTGCTTCAAATATAGGCTTTGATGTGCAGCAAGCTTTTCGAAATTGCTCACCTGTCTTGCTTCCACAGGCGATGACTTATCACACTTTAAATGACCAATTATTGCCACCCTAAGATTAAATAAAGCGAGGCAATTCGTAATTGCTCTCGCCCTCACGCTCACGCTGTTTTTGTAGTCCCGACGGGAATCGAACCCATATCAAAAGTTTAGGAAACTTCTATTCTATCCATTGAACTACGGGACCAAGTGCATTTAAAATTCATTCACCTCGGAGTGAATTTCAAATGCTTCATTTGTAAATCAAGTGGGTAAAAGTAATGGATGATGAAGTTTTGATAGAACCCGGTTGTAAGGTGCATCACGAAGTTGCGAAAATATTTTATTGGTATTTTGAGTTTGAATGTCACGATAAAAGTTTCTTTCGATGAAGCATTCATACACGATAAAAGATTTTTTTTTCGACTTATTTCGCAGAAAAACAATGCCTTGTGATCAAGTCATTTAATTAACCAAAGGAGTTTTAAAACTTATTTGACATGACCACGTACGAAGCAAGTTATAAAGCGATTATTACGGACTGATTATATCTATTAGCGGATATGGTCAACCACCCCAAAAATCTCAAATGAATATGCACATGAAGAATGCTTTACGGTACACCGTGATCGTATGTAGTCTGGGAGTGATGTTTACATCATGTCAGACCGGCACAGACAATCAGAAATCTCAACCCCCGGTCAAACAAGCCGTGGATTCCTTGCAACAAGCAAGAATTAAAGAATTGCAAAAGATCTTTTTCTCCATTCCATCTCCCATAGAAATGGCTTCGCTTATAAAAGAGAAAGGATACAAATTCGACATTGGAAAATTGAATCCAAGCGCAAACGTCGACAAATACACCGGCGAAACGAGCCAGGCAGTGAACTTAGGTGTTTACGGTGCCGACCTCAGCTACGCCGCAATGTTCGACCAGAAACAAGTGACCATGGAGTATTTTGCTTCGGCACAAAAGCTCGCCCGCAAAATGGGTGTTGATGGAGCACTCACGGGTGAAATGATCGAACGCCTCGATAAGAATCAGGAGAACAGAGATTCATTGCTCGCCATCGTTTCTGAAGCCTATGCAGATCTAAACGGTTATCTCAAGGAAAACCAACGAGTGGAAGTATCTGCGATCGTTGTTGCCGGTGGATGGTTAGAGGCACTTTATCTGTCTACTATTTACGCCAATGATGGAAATGCTGACATGCGCAAGCGTATAGCTGAGCAGAAGTATTCATTGAACAACCTCGTTGATTACTTCGATAAATTTGGTGATAAAGAAAACCTGCGCGAAATGAGAGCTGATCTGGTTTCTCTTCGCGACATCTATAACGGAAGCACTGAAAACAAGGGCAAGACGACGCAGAGCAAGGATGCCAAAGGAACAGTGACAATTGGTACTACTACATCAATATCTATTGATGATGCTACACTGGAAGCTATCGCAACCAAAGCCAAGGAACTGCGTACGAAATACACTGCACTCTAATTACCACCCACAAAAGATGAATATGAAACTATATAGAATAATACTTCCACTGGTATTCCTTTTGCCTTTGATTGCAGATGCCCAGTGCCGTGCATTCACCAAGAACCAGTGTCTTCCATTATTGGAAGGTTACGTTCAGAATGACAACTACAATTCCGCCATGCTTGTTCCGGGTGATGAAGCAGAACTATTGCTGACTTTCTACGCCGGTAAGGAATACCGTATGGTAGTTTGCGCTCACCCTATTCTTGGAAGCGTCGATTTTGAAATAACGGATACCAGCGGAGAATCTATCTTCAAGGGCAATTCCGCATCTACCGGGACATTCGATTTTAAAATGACGAATACCCAGCAATTGATCGTCAAGCTGAGGGTGCCTGCTCAAAAGGCTTCCGTAAGCGCTCATGAAGGATGTGTTTCCGTCATGGTCGGATCGAAAGAAATGAAATAATATTTCCATTCAGATATTTGCAGAGGCTGTCCCATTGGGGCGGCCTTTTTGCTTTATTGCTGTATTGGGTAAATGGCATTTGGCATTGGGAAAGTTGAGCGCCCACTTTGAGCGTTGGTCGTTTACTTTTAACTGAATTTCAGGCAGTAAATTTTGTAGATTCTTTTCACGTCATTCGACTCATCATCATTGCAATGCAGCATCCGGCGCGGGATGTATTGAAATTTAAGTGTTCAGTGGAATTACCCGTTTGCAGTTCTCGGACACAATGTTTTGCTGCGAATTGGGTTGAATTTATTCAAACGGTAAACTTTATGACAACATTAATTGTCTAAGTACAAAGTGCATTGTAATCGTATTTTCGTTACCCCATTTTAAAAACTGCATTGAAAGGCTTTTTTACAATCATACTCTTGCTGGTTTTTTTACCGGAAATTTCCGCTACTCACAACAGAGCCGGCGAGATTACTTACGAGCATGTGCAGGGCTTGAAGTATCGGATTCGTGTTACCACTTACACCAAGCAAAGCGCCTTTGCTGACAGGCCATCGCTGAAAATTCGTTGGGGCGACGAAGCACCGGGCACAGAAGAAGCGCAACTGGACAGCCTCATCAGATCTGCAGAAATTCTTGGCGTTGGTAACGACGTGAAGAAAAATGAATATGTAGGTTATCATACTTACACAGGAACCGGCACATTCACCATTTCTGTTGAAGACCCCAACCGCAATGCCGGCGTGCTCAACATCAATAATGGTGATCCCGGTACACCGGAAGCCAACAAGACTTCGACATCTGTGATGGCAGTGTTTGCAATCAAATCAGTGCTAGTGATTCGTCCCGGTTTGGACGGCCACAACAATTCCATCAAATTTCTCAATCCACCCATTCAAGACGCTTGCATCTTTCAGCCATGGATACACAATCCTGTTGCATACGATTCGCTCAACGGCGATCAGCTTGTGTTTAGTCTTGTTCCTTGTCTAGGATTGAATGCGCAAGTTTTGGACACATGGGAATCACCTACTGACTACACAGATAATCAGGATGACACTTTTGTGATTGATCCCGCAAACGGTGATATCACATGGAGTACACCGCTTGTGGCCGGTGAATACAACGTTGCGTTTCTTGTGGAGGAATTTCGCAATGGAGTTTTTGTAGGATCAGTAGAAAGGGACATGCAGATCACGGTCGTCAATTGTGCCAACGTTCCACCGGTCATCAATCCTGTCCAGGATTTTTGTATTTCAGCGGATTCTCTTTTGCAATTTCAGATTAGTTATTTCGATCCAATTGCACAGACCAATACTGTGAGTGTTCAGGCACTTGGCGGACCAATGACGGATGTAGATCATGTGGCTGAATACAATCCTGATACGCATTTTTTCTCGTGGGTACCACGATGTTCAGAGGTGCGCTTGCAGCCATATTTTGTTTCGTTCATTGCTACCGATCAGGGAAATATTCCGCTAAGTGATGTAGAAACAGTGAGCATTACTGTTGTCGCTCCTGCAGTAAGGAATCCGGTTGCAAGTGCCGAAGGGAATCACATGGATCTGACATGGAACGTTACTCCATGCTACAGTTCATTCACAAATTCGCAACTGAACAACGTTCAATATCTTATCTATCGTCGCAATAATTTATACAACTTCATCCCTGACGTTTGTGAGCTCGGAGTACCTGCATACACAGGATATTCATACATAGGAAATACGGTTGGCGCAAACAATAACTCTTACACCGATAACAATGTTTTCTACGGCGGCATTTATTGTTATATGGTTGTAACGGTTTGGCCTGATGGTGCACTTAGCTATGCCAGCGAAGAATTTTGTGATACTATTCGCAAGGAAATTCCGGTGATGACAAAAGTGAGCGTTGGTTTCACAGATATCGCCGTGGGAATTGATACCGTTCATTGGTCTAAACCGACCGATATGGATACGGTCGCATTTGAAGGTCCATACAAATACAAATTATTCCATTCAACAGGAAATGTAAATCCAAATGAGTTGGTGTTTGAATCAGATGAATTCGCAACACTTGCTGCCGGAGATACAACTTTCATTCATCAAAATATCAACACGGAAGAATTGCAACATAGTTATCGTGTTGAAATTTATAAGTCGGTAATCGACAGCATGATTTCAACTTCTTCTTCAGCATCATCCATTTTCCTGAGCCTTGTCCCGGGTGACAATCAGATGCATCTGATAATGAATCACAATGTGCCATGGATCAATTACCTCTATCACATTTATCGCAAAGGTCCGGGAGAATCAGATTTTACTGAAATCGGCACTTCCTCAACTCCGGATTTCACGGACATGAGTCTGGTGAACAATGAAGAGTATTGCTACAAAGTGCATGCAGTAGGATCGTTCTACGCCAATGATGTGCCCGACCCGTTGTTCAACTGGAGTCAGGAATCGTGCTCGCAACCCTATGATCAAACGCCGCCTTGTCCGCCAACACTTGTCGTAACGCATGATTGTTCCGCGGCTGTAGACGAACTTTCTTGGACCAATGGTGTTGATAATTGTGCGAGTGATGTTACCGTTTACAACGTGTATTACTCGCCCGTCCAAGGTGAGCCATTGCAATTGCTTTACACCGTGCAATCATCCAACGACACGACATTCATTTATACCGATACTGAAATTCCAATCAGCATTGCGGGTTGTTTCGCCGTGACAGCTGTGGACTCACTCAATCTTTGGCCGGATGGTTTACTTCATCAGAATGAAAGCGCATTCTCCAATATCGTTTGCGTAGACAATTGTCCGCTCTATTTCTTGCCGAATATTTTCTCGCCGAATGGTGATGGATTGAATGATTTATTTATTCCATTCGAATATCGTTACGTCGAAAGCATTGACTTGAAGATTTATAATCGTTGGGGAAATATTGTTTTCGAAACTGCAGATCCGGATATCAAATGGAATGGAGCGAACAAAGATTCAGGAGCAATGTCGAGTGATGGCGTTTATTACTATGTCATCAAAGTGAACACCATTCGTTTAGCAGGCATCGTGACGGAAGAATTCAATGGAACCATTCGAATAATGGATGGAAAGAAACCTGCCAACGGCAATTAATCACAGGGAATGTTTTCAGGGATAGTAGAAGCGTTGGGAAAAGTAGAAAGTGTGATCACTGCGGGTGGCAATACTGATTTCTGGATATCTGCACCTTTTTTCAATGAATTGAAAATCGATCAGAGCATAGCGCACAACGGCGTTTGTCTTACAGTAGTAGAGTTGAAAGAAGAGGCCTATCGTGTCACGGCGATTGAAGAAACTTTGAATCGTTCCAATCTTGGTCATTTGCGATCAGGCGATGAAGTGAATCTTGAGCGTTGTTTGAGATTGAATGACAGGCTGGACGGACACATGGTTCAAGGCCACGTTGATACAACCGCCACATGTATTTCGAAAATTTCGGATGACGGTTCTTGGAAATTTTTCTTCACATATACAGGTGATGAAACTATGGTAACAGTTGCCAAAGGAAGCATTTGCATCAACGGTGTGAGTCTTACTGTTGTCGATTCATCAATCAATGAATTTTCGGTTTGCATCATTCCATTTACTTATGAGCATACAACCTTCCGAAATATCGGGCAAGGCCAAAAGGTCAATCTCGAATTCGATGTCATAGGCAAGTATGTGATGAGGTATTTATCACTCCATAACAAATAATAATACAGCAACAGCGAACGCGTCACTCTGACTAACTTCGCAACCACAATAACGAAAAATGATTTTCGCAATCCAATTACTTCTTAGCCTATCTATACTTATCATCCTTCACGAAGGCGGCCACTTCATTCCTGCTAAATTGTTCAAGACAAGGGTGGAGAAATTCTATCTCTTTTTCGATCCTTATTTTTCATTACTGAAGAAAAAAATTGGCGATACGGAATACGGAATCGGCTGGTTACCATTAGGAGGTTATGTGAAAATTTCCGGAATGGTGGACGAGAGCATGGACAAAGAGCAGATGGCTCTTCCGCCGCAGCCATGGGAATTTCGAGCTAAACCGGCCTGGCAAAGATTGATCATAATGGTTGGCGGAGTTGTGGTGAATGTGATCGTCGGTATCGTTATCTACAGCATGATACTTTGGAATTTCGGTAAGGAAGTAATTCCGGCCGATAGCGCAGAATATGGTGTGCATTGCAATCAACTCATGTATCAGTATGGATTTCGCGATGGTGACAAAGTACTTGAACTCGATGGCGTAAAACCGCAGGGATTTGGTGAGATCAACAAGCGTCTCATTCTCGATGATCCAAGCGAAGTGACCATTGAGCGCTTCGGCGAGATAATGAAGATTCAATTACCGAAAAATTTTGGTCAGTTGATGATTGATTCCGGAATCAAAAGTGGTGCATTCAGTTTGCGAATTCCATTCGTTGTGGATTCGGTTATTGCCGGTAAAAACGCCGAGGCAGCGGGGCTATTGAAAGGCGACAGCATCACTGGTGTGAATAGTCTTTACACTCCCTACTATCAAGAAGTGGCTAAAGAAATGCGCAACAACAAGGGTCAGGTAGTTAGACTTCACGTCGTGAGAAACGGCGAAAGCATTGCCTTACCTGTGGAGGTTTCGAAAGATGGAACGATCGGCGTCGGCCCAATACCCATTACGCATTAC
The DNA here is from genome assembly GCA_043748015.1 of Flavobacteriales bacterium. Lineage (GTDB taxonomy): Bacteria > Bacteroidota > Bacteroidia > Flavobacteriales_D > Sanyastnellaceae > JAIBBG01. The sequence goes on along the minus strand of JAYTOA010000162.1, from coordinate 4,130 downwards.
CTCAAAGCAGATACAGTGCGTTATACATTGCTGCAAAGTATCCCGGGAGGCTTCAAAGAGGCTTGGGAAACGGTCACCGATTACTCTAGTCAGCTCCGTTTTTTGTTTTCCAAAGCAGGTGCTTCCCAGGTAGGAGGTTTTGTAACTTTTGCAAAATTATTTCCCAATGAATGGGATTGGTGGGCATTCTGGGAGAGGACAGCTTTTATTTCACTCGTTCTTGCTTTCATGAATATTCTTCCTATACCTGCCTTGGATGGTGGCCACGTTGTGTTCCTCATCTGGGAGATCGTTACAGGAAAGGCTGTGAGCCAAAAAGTATTAGAGCGATCACAAGTGGTTGGCATGATTTTATTACTTGGTCTTATGCTCTATGGTAATGGAATGGATATTTTCCGTATCGTTACGGGGCCATAAATCTATCCATCATTTTGAGGAGATATTTCTTCAAATTTTTATACTGTTTTCACGGTAGCACCTTGCTTCTGCCTGTGCTTATTCTATCAATAATTTCAAATGTTTTTGCGCAGGAGGTGGTCTGTACTGATCTCATAAAGGTTACAAGAGACACGAAAAACATGAATGTTATTGCGTCGGATGCGACGGGATTTTATGTCGTGGATGAAAACAAGAAAGAGCAGTTTGTGCGATTGAGTAAATACGGGGTCGATGGACTGAAACAAGTTTGGACAACCAATATTACGCTACCGGGAAATTTGAATGATCAGCAATTCGAGAAGTTGCAATTCCTTGGGGATAAATTCATGCTCTTCACCAGTAGGTTCAATAAAGAGTCGGAAAATTTCCAGATATTCTGTAGCTATTACGATTTGAATGGAGTGAAGCTCACCGATCCGGCATTGGTCCATTATACGCTCAGTGAAGGAAGATCATCAGCTCCTTTTTTCGGAATTACATTATCACCCGACAGCACAAAAATGTTGCTGTTCTTCGACCCACCTTTCGAGAGGAAAACAACAGAGCCGGTTTCATTTATTTGCTATGACACAGACCTCGAGATGCTTTGGGAAAAGGAGATCAAATTGCCATACACTCCGGAGATAGTTCAGGTGCATAGTTTTCAGATCGACAATGAAGCAAATGTTTACATGCTAAGTGGAAGAAACCCATCCAAAAGCGGAAGCCTAACGCAAAAGGCGCAGGGTGGGCGATACGTAGTTTTTTACTATAGTGCCAAGGAAAACAAATTGAAAGAGTATGATGTGGGTTTGAAAGACAAGCAAGTGATGTCTGTCATCTTTAGGCTCAACAAAGAACAGGATGTAATCATCGCAGGATACTATTCCAACGACTTTCGATTTTCTGCAGCAGGCACTTTTTTGTTTACGATAGGCGCCAACGGCGCCTCTGTAAAATCCGCATCTTTCATGCCTTTCCCGAAGGAGTTCATGTTGAAATTACTTCGAAAAAGCAACTCGGAAAATGAGTCGGCTCTTCCGGATTTTTATCTCGATCATATGATCATTCATGATGACGGGAGCATTCTGTTGATAGGCGAACAATATTACGCGAGTGAAACCATTACGTTGGATCCGTCCACCGGCAGACAAATGATCGAGTACAGATTCAATTTCGACGACATCATTATCACTTCTCTTGAGCCTAGTGGAAGACATGCGTGGAACACAAAAATTTCCAAGCGACAGGACACTACTTCCGACACCAAGGTTTGTTCTTATCAGTGTTTTCTTAACGCTTCCGGACTTTCAGTTTACTTTAACGACCATTCAGAAAACCAGCAGAAACTTTCCGCATTGGTAGATGGTGAAGCCACATTATGGAGCGGTGGCAAAGGCAGTGTGACAACGCGAGTGAAGGTGGAAACAGACGGGAGTCAGAAGCGCGAGGTATTGTTTTCCAATAAGGAAAAGGATGCGTTACTGAACACTTACTATGGACTGAAAAGCATCAATGGCCCACATTTACTAGGCTATGAAGATGGCAAGTCTTATAAGTATTGTTTAGTGAAATAGCCCATTCAGTCGATCGATTATCCCGATCGGAAGTTCCCGTTTGTCTCATAGAATTCCATATGGTCATATTTGAAGCACAAATTCAAAAGCCATGAGAAATTTCAACATTATTGTAGCATTGCTTTTATCTTTTCAATCATTCGCGCAATGTGAGTCAGTCACATTTACGCTAACCAGCAATCCGGCATCCGGCGGTCCTTCACTCATTGACTGGGAAATAGAAAATCAAGTTTCAGGTGAAATCATTGGCAGTGATGTTTATTTATTTTCAAGCATACAAAACACATTGGTGATTGAGGAATGCCTCGTGCAAGGTTGTTACCGCTTGCGAATTGAATCGGATGATTTTCTTTCAGCTCAAACTTTATCAATCGTAATTACCGACAGTCAAGGAAATTCAATTGAAGCATTTGAGCCCATTGACTGGCAAGGAGATCGCGTTGACTATGTCTTCGGTATCATGGGTGGATGCAGTGGTGTTGGCGATTGTATGTCTGCATTCGAATGGATGGAGACAAGCACTCCGGGAGAAATTGCAATGACGAATTTTTCCATGTCAGATACTCCTGCATCTTATACTTGGAGTTATGGCAACGGACAGACTTCGTTTGATTTCAATCCAACATTACAGTTCGATGCGAATGGTATTTATGAAGTGTGCTTGTTGTTGAGTGCAGAGTGCATCGTCACTTCTTGCCAGCAAGTTGCTGTGACAGGCTTTCCGGTTGATTGTCCGGAAAGTCTTGTTACGACTGAGGAAAGTTGTGGCAACTGGATATTTCTTTCGGGAGCGAATTCAAATGAAACGGTTCAATGGACTATTGGAAATAATCCTGCAATCACCAGTGCAAGTTTTCTGAATTATCATTTCAGTACTCCGGGAGAATTCAATGTTTGCGCAAATTTCAATTCGGTAGAATGTGGTGCAATTGAATTGTGTGCAACAGTCACCATTGTTGATTGCAGCGACAATTCCGGCTGTCCCGGCGAACTTGAGTTTGACGAAATATCCTGTGGTGAATTTGAATTTGAAGTAGTAAATGGGGAGCTCGGTTCCGTTGAATGGACTTTTGGTGATGGCGCAACTATCAGTGATGCGTTCAATGTCACACACGCATACACAACTCCGGGCGACTATATCGCATGTGCATTTTACACCAGTGACTTTTGCCAATCAGGCATAGAGTTGTGTGTTCCCATTCATGTTATTGATTGCACCGGAACAGATTGCAACATCGCCGTAAGTGCAACTACTTCGGATGGACAGACATTTGCATTTGTTGCTACAACAACTATTGATGCTACTGAATTGCTGTGGGACTTTGGTGATGGAAGTACGGATTCAGGTGTGAGCAACACATCGCACGCGTACACAACGAATGGATTTCATCTGGCATGTGTATCCATTGCTGCAAGTAACGATTGCCCACAAGGTAGCAGCACTTGTACAACGGTGGTCGTTACCGCGGGATCAACATCAATAGAAGAAATAGAAGAGGCAACACTTATCTATCCCAATCCGGTGAGTTCACAACTGTTTATCCGTAGCGAATATCAAATCACCGGATTCAATGTTCGGGATCATTCAGGTAGAATTGTCGCAACGAATGAATTCAATCATGGCTTCGTCGACATTTCAAACTTAGAAAGCGGCTACTATATTTTGGAATTGATAACAGAAAAGGGAAGAACAGTGAAGACATTCAGTGTTGCGAAATAGAGCCATTCTTAGAGGTTATTTCATTAGTAACGCCCTGTCGGACAGTTACTTTTGAACGGACATATAAAATCGGTTGTCCGGGCGAAAAAGGTTTTCTATATTCGCGCCCCCTCTGACGGGAGGGATTTGCTGAAGTGTCAAAGACAATTAGCAGAACGAAGTAGTAAATTTAACACGTGCATATGCCTAGGTGGCGGAATTGGTAGACGCGCACGACTCAAAATCGTGTGTCTTCGGGCGTGTGGGTTCGATTCCCACCCTGGGTACAAAAACAGAGTGAGTGTGAGAGAGGAGAGCGCGTCAGCGCATCTCCTCTCTCACACTCACTCTGTTTTTACTTCGCTCTCACTCTGTTTCTCACACTTTTCTCGGAGCGCCTAACATTGCTCTCACACTCATTCTCGCTCTTCTTTTTT
>JAYTOA010000161.1:0-3679 GCA_043748015.1 Flavobacteriales bacterium | reverse complement strand
CGGATTCCTGACTGTCGGCAACACCTATTACGTTTCTGTTAGGAATTTCAATTCGGCGACGGGTTCAGGCTCATTCTTTATTTGCTTGGAATCTTTGCCAAGTTCAGGTTGCGATTCTCCAGTCGGCCCATACACTTTGTGTAGCACTTTCAAGGCACAGAATACATCGGCTTACATCTACAGATTTAATTTCACATCAACCAGCAATGGCATTACCTACACAAGAGAGCAGGGTAGTGTGAATTGTATCTTGAGAACAGTAGACAATCTTCCACACGGCCACACATTTAATGTTCGTATCGATTGTGTCTACTCTGTTTCGTTGGGTAATAGCTCATCAGAATGGATTACAGTTGTTGGTCCAACGACATGTCTGATGACTACTTCACCGGATCCGGAAATTGTATTACGCAGTAATCAAACTTGTCCAAGTACGCGTCAATTCGGATCTCTCATCAGTACATTATCGATCATTTGTGGAATTTCGAATTATGGTTGGGAGTTTCAGTTTGCAGATCTGTCCGCACCACCGTTTTATGTGAACAGTGGAACCTCGTACATTACGAGTATTACAGCGGCCAACGGATTTACACCGAACAAAACGTATAACGTAAGAATGAGGGCCACTTATACGAATGGCTACACCAGTGCTTGGGGCCCTGTGCGTTGTCTGAAGGTTGGAAACAACAACGGAATGGCGATGGAAGACGACTCCGATATCCTTGAGAATGATGCAACTCGATTCACTGAAATGAGCATTAACCTCTTCCCAAATCCGGGTCGTGGTGATGTTCTGAACATTCAGATTCCACAAGTAAATGACAGCGAAGTGAGTGTAAGAATATTTGATGCCATGGGACATCTCATATGGAGCAATAGATTCACTACGGATGGTTATCTGAACACACAAATAGTGTTTGACACGCAGCTCGCGGCAGGACTTTATCTTGTTGAAGTTGGTTACGATAACATGTCGGCCACTGAGAAATTACTAATTCAGAAATAACAATTGAACATGAATGAAAAACGGCTCCTTGATTGGAGCCGTTTTTTTATCTGCAAATAGTATTGTAATATCCTCGGCGAGTGGTAAATTAAACCATCATTCCATATCAGGAAAACTTGATCATCACGCTTTCGATAACATTGGCCGCGTCTTCGCATTTGTCAGTTGCGGTTTCAAGAAAGCTGATCACCTCTTTCATTTTGAGAATGTACATCGCATCTTTTTCGTTTCGAAACATTTCAGCAATAGCATCATTCATAATCATATCAGCCTCATTCTCGTAGTCTTTGATCTTCTCAAGCCTATGTCTTATTGAACCGGCATTGCGCAAGCTGCGCATTTCATATATTGAATCACGTAGCTCAATTGCCGACAAGTGAATGAGCTCTGCAAGACGAATCATCGACGGTGGAATCTGATGGATTTTATAAAGATCAATTCTTTTTGAAGTACCATAGATATAGTCAACAACGTCATCAATAGCCATTGTTAAATGTTGTACATCTTCCCTGTCGAAGGGAACAATAAAAGTAGTCCCCGCTTCTTTCATGATGGCGTGGGTAATTTCATCACCTTGTTTCTCGAGATGATCAATTTTTTCGTGTGATTGCAAGCGTGTGACAGAGTCCGACTTTAAAGCCATTTCCAATGTTCGGGCGGTCTCCACCATATTATTGGCAGCTTGATCGAACAATGGGAAAAAGATTTTATCCTTTGGCAATAATGCATGGAAAATCAAATCCAGTGAACGTTGAACAATAGGCTTATCGCTTATGTCAGGAATTTGAGAACGATTTCTTTTTGCAAGTTTCATATTGCTTTCTTAATTGAATTGAGATACTATAGATTGAGATTTTCAGTCATGGCATCCACATAATTTGAATGGCAAAAATGCATCATGCTTTGCGTTGATATACACGTATAAAATCGATCGCAATTGTGCATAAACTTTTTCACCTCAAGTATCTATTGTGCTTTGATACTCAGAATAGCTAGTTCACAATGATTTGGAGCCGCGAGACTCCTTTAGCTCCCGAGGCCGATCATTACAAAGTTTTGAGGAGGTAACAATTACATAACATTCGAAGATTGAATTGTCACCCTTAGACGGCTTGCTTTGCGCAAAATTAGTATTATGGGTATATTTTCCATGTTTGCGCCTAAGACAGGCAAATTCTTCGACGCTTTTGCATTGTCAACAGCAAACCTCGTGGCTTTATCTGCTAAGTTTAAAGATTTGCTCGACGCAAAAGATGAAGCCTTAAGAGAGACGATTGTCCGGGAAATACGTGACCTTGAACATGTAGGAGATGAAATTACACATAATATTTTCACAGAGCTCAGCAGAAACTTCATCACACCGTTTGATCGTGAGGACATTCACTATCTCGCGACATCATTGGATGACGTAGCAGATTTTATCAACGGCACGGCCTCGCGCATATCACTTTATCAGTTGCATGAAATTGATCAGGTTATGCACAGTTTAGCGAGTGTTCTTCATCGCCAGACTCAGGAGATTGATACAGCTGTGAAAAGCCTGCGCAATTTGAAAAACGCACAACGCGTTCGAGAGGCCATCATACGAATCAATGATTTAGAAAATGAGGCGGACAGTATTTTCGACCTTGCCATAGCGCGATTGTTTTCAGAAGAAACCGATGCAATCAACATGATCAAGAAAAAAGAAATTCTTTCAACGCTCGAAATGGCCACTGATAAATGCGAAGATGTTGCAAACGCACTTGAGTCAATTCTGGTAAAAAATTCTTAAGCAAACTGAAGAATGGAATATTCCTACTTACTCATAACGGTTATTGCGCTTGCATTGATATTTGATTTTATCAATGGATTTCACGACGCAGCGAACTCAATTGCTACAGTTGTTTCAACCAAGGTTCTGTCACCTTTTCAGGCTGTGGTTTGGGCGGCTTTTTTCAACTTCATCGCATTCTTCATTTTTAAAGATCACAGCGTAGCGACGACCGTTGCGAAATCTGTGAAAGAAGCATTCATTGATCCGGGAAACAATCCGCTACCAATGATTTTATCAGGCCTTACAGCAGCCATTACATGGAATCTCATCACCTGGTGGTACGGAATTCCATCATCATCTTCACATACTTTGATTGGAGGTTTTTCGGGGGCATTTCTCGCTGCATTCGGCTGGCAAGCAATTAACCCCGGAATAATCTGGGCAACAGTCATATTCATCTTTGTTGCGCCAATGGCGGGTATGATCATGTCGTATCTCATATCGGCCTGGTTCTTAAATTCATTCAGGAAGGGTCCTGTAATGAAAATAGTTTCCATTACGATTATCGCTCTTGTGGTGTATGCTGTTGGCAACGCTCTCGAATACAAAAAGGATTTCAATGGCGGTAGCGCTTACACGATGGTGTTTGAGCAAAAAATCAGCAAGGATGATCTGAAAAAAACGCTCACTGTCAAGACAGACGGTCTCAAAGAAATTGTTCCTCTTGTGAAAGAAGGGAAGACTGAAGATGGTTCGGCAGATAAGTCAGGAACAATCTATCAGCTGCGATCAGATTATATGAAGAAACCCGGCGACAATAGCGAGAATACGGAATTGACAAATGTGTTCATTTCAAAACTTACAGCCGCGGGTCACAATGTAACTATCACAGAAACTCACCGGGTGAGTGAAGACTC
>JAYTOA010000160.1:0-6729 GCA_043748015.1 Flavobacteriales bacterium | reverse complement strand
ACTTCCACGCCAATCTACGTCAGGCATCATGCGTTGATCTTCTACGCATAGTTTTTCGATTTTGAAAATCTCACACAGATGAAATCTTCTGTGTTCACTCGTTCAAATTTTTAAATCGAATCAACATGAATATCAAAGACATTTCCCTTACAATCTTGAGCATGACATTGGTAATTTCAATGACGGCACAACAACCAAAAAACATAACTACCTCCTTTTGGGTGGCCGGTGTTTGTGGTCTATGTGAAGAGACCATAGAGAAGGCAGTCGACACGAAAGGCGTAGTTGTAGCAGATTATGTTCTCGCAACAAATCAACTCACCATCACTTATAAGCCTAAGAAAATAAGTGAAGAGCAAATTCACAAGCTTCTCAATGAAGCCGGATATGACACAGAAAAATCAACCTGTTCTGAATCTCAATACGGCAAAGTACATGAGTGTTGCAAATACAGAGAGTTAGAAAAACATTGAACTGAGAGATGAAAAAACCAATCATTATCTTGGCGCTCTTTGCCTTTCACCATGTGCAAGCACAAGGAATTCACGGTAAGGTTTTCGGGGATAATGGAGCCGGAAAAAAGGAAACCCTGATCGGTGCTGTTCTTGTATGGGAAGGAACACGCAGTGGAACGACAACAGATGTAACCGGTCATTATTCAATTGGTATTCCTCCCAATTCCGATCGACTCATTGTTTCCTTTGTTGGCTATCTAAACGACACCATTCAATATGCCGGTCAGACAGAACTCAATATAGAGTTGCGATTGAACACATTGAGTAATGTTGTGAACGTACGCGGCGAATTGGGTGCGACACATATTTCTACACGCAATCCACAAAATTTTCAGACGCTGACAGAAAAGGAATTGTGTAAAGCAGCGTGTTGCAATCTCAGCGAAAGTTTCGAAACGAATGCGTCCATTGATGCAACATTTGCGGATGCGATCACCGGAGCTAAACAAATTCGTATGCTCGGCCTCGACGGTAAGTACACGCAAATGTTGTTCGATAATATTCCCGCCATTCGCGGACTTGCGAGCACGTACGGATTCACATATGTACCGGGTCCATGGATAAAATCCATTTACATAGCGAAAGGTGTTGGATCAGTAACGAGTGGTTATGAAAGCATCACCGGACAGATAAACGTTGCGATGAAAAATCCTGACAACACAGATCGACTGCATATAAATGGGTATGCGGCTATGGGTGGAAGATTGGAGTTGAATGTGATCTATCGACCCGGTTTAAATCCGGATGAAAGTTCAGTAGGTCTGATTCCTGCGACAACACCAAAGATCAAATTCAAGCCTATTTTTCTTGCACACGTTTCAATGTCACAGATACGCACAGACATGAATGGCGACGGCTTTCTTGACAATCCCCTCTTCAACAATCTCATTCTTCGCAATGAGTGGCACCTCACAACAAAGAGTGGCCTGGGTGGACAATACTCCGTAAACTATTTACGCATGAAAGGCGTAAGTGGAACGCTCGATTACAATCCAACTGATGAAATCCGTTCACAACTTTGGGGTGTAAACATCACAACAGATCGATATGATTTCTCCGGAAAAACGGGTTATGTCTTTGCTGAAAAACCATGGAAAAGTTTTGGATCACAAGTAAGTGCATCGTGGCATGATCAAAAAGGAAGTTTTGGATATCGCAACTACTCCGGGCAGCAACTCAGTGCACGTGTCAATTTACTCTTTGCAACACGAATCATCAGTGATTCGCACAAGATTACATCCGGTGTTAGCTACGTGTATGATGATTATGTAGAAAGCATTACATATGGTAAAATTCCACCCGTTACGCTTTCATCTTTTCAACTGAACAGAATGGAATCCGTGCCGGGAATTTTCTCTGAGTACACTTTAAACCTGAAAGACAAATTCACGGCGGTAGCGGGTTTGCGTGGCGATTACCACAATATTTACGGTGCATTTGTAACGCCGCGTTTGCATGCGCGATATAGCTTTAGTGATAACACATCGTTGAAATTTATATCCGGATTGGGTTACAGAACAGCCAATGTCATCATGGACAATGTGGGTATACTGGCTTCCAACAGAGACATCGTGATGAGAGGCAATGATCCGAATGGCATCTATGGATTGAAGATGGAAGAGGCCTGGAACACTGGTTTGATCTTCATACACAAATTCAAATTGAATCACCGCGATGGAACACTTTCTCTCGATGGATATCACACCAATTTCGTCAATCAAGTTGTACTTGATTTGGAAGAAGCGCGCTATGCGAAGTTTTACAACCTCGAAGGAAAAAGTTTCAGCAACAGTCTGCAGGCAGAGATGGAATGGTCACCATTCAAGCGCCTTGACTGGCGCCTCGCATATCGCTGGTTAGAAGTGCGCACGCAATACACGAATGGAATGCTAGATAAGCCGCTTGTCAATCGTCACCGTGCTTTCACTAATGTTGCCTATGAAACACGCGCAAAATCAAATGGTGCGCAATGGCGGTTTGACGCGACACTTCAGTGGATAAGCAAGAAAAGAATACCAATCACAGGCGGAGATCATCAGCACGGAGATCAGGTAGCTCAGCAGTATTCGATAGATTATTACTTATTGAATTCACAAGTAACTTATGTCTTCAAAAAAAATGTAGAGCTGTATGTCGGAGTGGAAAACATCACCAATTTCATGGTGCATAGCGCAATTGTTTCCGCTGAAAATCCTGCGAGTGAAAACTTCGATGGATCACTGCTTTGGGGACCTGTGTTCGGAAGGATGGGGTATGTTGGGTTTCGTTGGATCATTGAATAGTGGGATAGTAATCGTCAATCATTTTCCGAAACATGGCTCGTTCCTAGTTCAGAGTTCAGAGTTCCACGGAACTTTTTCCGAGGCGGAACAAAGAGTTTGTACTTAAGGGATTCTTAAGCTTTGACAGAGTGAGTCTCGCGTCAATCACCAAGTCATTAAATCAGAATTCAAAAATTATTTCTGTGCTTTCTGAAATTTCTTCTGTTTAATTCTGTTTGAAACAGAAGCGTCAAGTGAAGCTAGGAGTTCTCAAATCCGATCTTCGGTTGCAACTCCTTCTGCTCAAAATCCAGCAGCCATTTCTTGCGCCAAAGACCGCCGCTGTAACCGGTAAGTGAACCATCTTTCCCAATCACACGATGACATGGAACGATGATGGGTAGTGGGTTTCTGCCGTTTGCAGTCGCTGCTGCCCGAATCACTTTTATATCACCAAGACTCCGCGCGATGTCCTCATAGCAACATATTCTCGCGAATGGAATCTTCATCAATTCCTCCCAGACATTGCGTTGAAAATGTGTCCCTTCCATGTGTATTGAAAGAACAAACTGTTGTCGATTTCCTGCGAAATATTCATTGAGTTGCCGAATAACCGGCGTCAAATTCTCGGATAATATTTCGTCTTCATCCTCTTTGGCAACAAATGAAAGGCTGCACAGCGATTGGGCGATGCCAACGAGTTTCAACAAACCCAAAGGCGATTCGAGATATGCGACAGTTCTCGTCATGAGAATGATCTCATGATGTCTCTGCAAATTCTTTCAGAGATAAAATCCTTGTAGATAAAATCGTCGATGTCGCTTTCTATAAGTGTTGCTATCTGATCAGGATCATATTCGCATGTTGCTTTGAATTTTGCAATCACCTTTGCGTCTTTCGATCCTGAGGCGCGCATCATTTCATTGAAAGAGTCGTAACGAACGCCAATATCTTTCAACCTGCTCAATCGCAAAATCAACCAACTCAATGCGTAGAAATGGGTGGATTGGATGATGATGGTCTCCTGACCCTTTGCAGCTTTATCAAAAACATTGAAAGGCGAGGAGGTGATTTCTTTAGGGCAATATTTTGCAAGATTGGCTGGAATATTTTTTATTGGTCGCAATTGCACCATGCCATTGGCAGCCTGAGCGTAAATGCTAACCCAGCGCAAACGTCTTCTGAACTCGTGCATACCGGCTTCCAGCTTGAATGGATCAAGTTCGCCATTTGCATATTTGTCAGTAAGCTTATCCATTTCATTGCACATGGTGTCGCCAAAATCAAGCATGTCTTCATCATCGTCACTCCAGTTAACGTCATTCAACCCATTTGTGAAGGCTTCCATTTTCTCACCGTTCAACCAGCCATCGTTTAGCAGCGCTCCTGCAAGGAAATCTGATATCTCCTTGTATCTCTTCAGAAAAATTGCATCCGCTGATTTCTTAAACTCCTTGTAAGTTGAAAACTCTGCGTGCATCTCATCATAATGATCCATGCGACCAAGTAAATCTTCCATGTGTTTAAATTCCTTGTACCAATAGTCAAAGAATTTTTTATCGTGCATTTTGCGATAGATTCTGCAAAGCGCCTCCAATCGAAAAAGAATGTCGCGTGCGTCGCTTTTATAGAACCAGGTTGATTTGTCCTTTTGTGATTTACCCTTTGCAAGGATTTCATTCAATGCTTGTGCGGGTTTCAAAAATCTCGTCTGTGCGTGTGTTGTCATGTTAGTTTTAAAACAAGGTGAGTTGCTGTTCTGAATTCGTGGTAAAGATGGTATAATCGAGAGTACGTTTCTCAGAAGGATTGATGAATTGTTTACGAGCTACCTTGAACATGTCAGAAACATTCTCAGCAAATTTCCCTTCACCCTTCATACGGGTTTTCCATCTCGACTCATTCAACGTTCCTCCATGCGACTCGCGGATAAGATTCAAAACTTTTTCGGCTCGATCAGGCAATGTTTTGTGCAGCCAGTCTTCGAAGATTTCAGCTATCTGCCCATTGAGTCGCGCCATGATGTATGAAACAGATGAAGCGCCGCGCTTACCAACCTCTTCCACAATGTTGAAAATTTCATCACTGTTTATCCCCGGAATGATCGGCGCCATATTGATGTTCACTGGAATACCTGCAGCAGTGAGGTTTTCCAGCGCTTTCAATTTATTCGCAACGGACGACGTTCTTGGTTCCATGGTGCGTCGTATCCCTTCATTCAAAGTTGTTATTGATAGCGTTACACCCACCAGATTCAACGCATTCAATTCTTTGAGAATGTCGAGATCACGAAGAATTAAAGCGTTTTTGGTAATGATACCGACGGGATGTTTGTGTTCGAGAAAAACTTCGAGAAGTTTCCGAGTCAACTGCATTTTGCGTTCAGCTGGCTGATAGCAGTCGGTGTTACCGCTCAACACGATCAACTCCGGCTTCCATTTTCCACTGCGAAAAATTTCCCTTAACATGGTATGACCATTTGGCTTATAGAGAATTTTTTCCTCGAAATCTATACCGGCACTATATCCCCAATACTCATGGGAGTTGCGCGCATAGCAATAGACGCAACCGTGCTCGCATCCATTGTATGGGTTGATGCTGTAATCAAATGGGATGTCAGGACTATTGTTTTTTGAGAGAATGTTTTTCGGAAAAACCTCGATAAATTTCGTACGCGGATTATCGTCATCTTCCTCGAGTTGCCAAGCCATGACCGGATCATTGGTCGACTCGTACCGATGTTTCAAAAAACGATTGTGCGTATTTAGTTGTGCGCCACGCCCGCCTTCCAACTTACTATTATCTATGTGAATTCCCGTTTTTGACATGATCAATTTCAGGCTTGAAATTATGTCCAAAAACATCAATAATGAACCTGAAATATTCACAAAAGCACAATGTCATTGCTACGGTACGTGAAAATCAATACCTACATTTGCACCCTTAATTATCAGAAGAATAAGATGAAAAAATTAGTAGAGGCATTTCCCGCACATTTACAAGAAGCACTTCAGATTGGCCGCGCATCGACGCTGAAGAATACAGATAGAAAATTAGAGAACATCGTCATTTCAGGGCTTGGCGGTAGTGGTATCGGTGGAAAGATCGTTAGTCAATTGGTGGCTGAAAAAATCGCGCTGCCGATAGTTTGCACGAACGATTATGTGCTACCGGAATTTGTTTCGCAGAATACGCTGCTGATCATCAGCAGCTATAGCGGCGACACAGAAGAAACAGTTGCCGCCATGAATGAAGGAATGGCAAAAGGTGCGGAAATCGCATGTATTACTAGCGGGGGGAAAATCCTTGCTATGGCGAAAGAAAAAGGTTTCAACCACATCATCATTCCAGGTGGTAACCCGCCGAGATCGATGTTCGGATATAGTTCTGTGCAATTGTTTTTCGTTTTAAAAGCTTATGGCTTCATCAATAATTATTTCGAAAAAGAAATTGAGAACAGCATTGCGCTCATCAACAGCGATATATCAAATATTCGTACTACTTCAAAAAACATAGCAGAACAAATCGTAGAACGCATACCTGTTTTGTACAGCGAGGCGCAGTACGAAGGCGTTGCTATCCGCTGGAGACAGCAAATCAATGAGAATTCCAAAATGCTTTGCTGGCATCACATTTTTCCGGAGATGAACCACAACGAATTGGTAGGTTGGACAGGTGGCGACAATCGTGTAGCTGTGATCATCATTCGCAATGAAGATGACCACAAACGTTCACAATTACGTATGGAGCTTTGCAAAAAGTTGATGGGAGAAAAGTGCGACACTATCATTGAGGCGTGGTCAAAAGGAAGCAGTCGCATTGAGCGTTCAATGTATCTCATTCACTTGGGTGATTGGTTGAGCATCGATCTCGCTGAATTGAAAAACGAAGATGCAGTTGCCATTCCCGCCATCCTATTTCTGAAGAGCGAGCTTTCAAAAGTTTGATCAATA
>JAYTOA010000159.1:0-9839 GCA_043748015.1 Flavobacteriales bacterium | reverse complement strand
AAGTAACCTGGCACAGACAACCTGCTTTCAGACTTGCTTTGGTTGGAGCTTGTGTAGTTGGCCTTTCAATTTTCTTTATTTACCATAATGAATCAGAATCTGCAATTGCAGAAGTGAAATCCACTCCTGAAAATTCAGTGACATCTCCTCATGATGTTGCAGACAGTAATAATCTTTTTGCGGAGAATTTGAGCACGGATGAATTTCCTCCTGCACCTAAGCAACTGCCGGTTTCTAATGCTGCGATTCCTAAAACAGTCAATGCGGAAATCGTAGAAGTGAGCGAAAGCAAAAGAGATGAATTATTAAGTGCGGAGGATGCTGTTGATGAAGTATCAGCAGTAAAGAAACTGGCCACTGTGGCTGAAGGTAGCGCATCAAGCTCGAAAATGAATGTACTGAAGGACAAGTCAGTCGAGAGTGAGGCTGATGTTAGTTCTACTTCGCCACCAGCAATGGAAAAATTAGTTTCTGAGTCACTAAAGGAAGTGACCATTACCGAATCAGGAAGGTCAAATCAATGGAGCAATCAGGCCGCCACTATTTCGTCTCAAAGCGTCCAGGTGCAGGATGTGGAAAGTGAATACTCATGGGCGCCTGCACCGGTTGTGAATTCGATTGCTGCATCCGACATGAAGGACTTAATCAACTTGCTTTATACCGCACAATAGTTTTTTTCAAATACTCATTATCAATTGATTATATTTGCTTGATGTCGAAACATTTTCGATCACTGTTTATTGTTTTGATTGGCCTGAGTTCGTACTTCAATGTATCGGCACAGTCGGCTGATGTCCAAACGTTTTCTGTTACATTTTTTATTTCCCCAACATGTAAGATTTGCCAGTATTACGCACTTTACATGCAGGATCTTCCCATGAGATATTCAGCAGAGAAATTCACCTTTCGTGCGCTTATTCCAGGCAAGAATGTTACTCTTGAAGCTGCTGCAAAGTATCAAAGTCGCTATAGCATTCCTTTTCCGGTTTTACTCGATAGTTTGCAGGAACACAAATCAATGAAGGCTACCGTTACGCCGGAAGTGTTTATTGCTGATAATAAAGGCGTGATTATTTATCATGGTCGAATTGATGATTCTTATCTCGACGTTGGAAAAAAGCGTTCTGTGGTGAAGAACCACGAACTGGAGGATGTTCTCAAATCGCTTAACAATGGTGATGTGGTAAAAGTGAGACACGTTCCTGCGGTTGGATGCATCATCGAAAAACGCTGATTCAATTTTGCCTAATTCATCGCGCGCGGTGATGATATTCCCATGCAAGATCAATGAATCGGTCATAATTCATCACACCTTCTTCAATACCCATCAATTTCAGATACTTATCATTGACAGTCGATTGCATACCCGGAAAATATTCAGGATACTCAGCGGCGTTCAATTTGATTGCTTTTAATTCCGTTAGTATGTTCTCATTTAGTTTTGAATCCAATTCAAGACGTATTGCATCTTCCAACAGATACAATTGATAGCGAATACTCCGCAGCAATTCCAGATCAGCACAATAGTTCAAGTATCGAGCACGTACACTTATCAAATTCGAATTTTTCAATGCGAGATACGCAATGAAATCTGCTTCAGCTTCGCTTGCAATTCCATATGAGTGTGATAACTCGTGCGCTATGATGAAGTTCCTTGTTGTTGCAAGAAACGTATTGTCAACATATGCTTGTCCGGTAAAGGGAAAATAAAATCCTGCTATTCCAAGTCGCCGTAGTTTGCCAGTCAGCTCCAATATGCGCAGCTTCGGGTTTCCCCACACTTTGATGTCGTGCATTCTAATTTGCTTTTCAACTGCTTGTCCTATTTCAACAATATCATTATCATAACTGGAAACGTCATCGAAAACAGTTAATTCAGTCGTGTTCAGATTTTCCGCAATTTCGATTCCAAACTCAAAGAGTTCTTGTTTGCTCAATGCAGTTGTTCGTTCAAGTGGCGCAACCAGGCTGCAGCAATAGTTGAATCCCCACATCCACATAAATAAGGAAAAGACAATTCCAGCCAGATTCAATAGAGACACAAATATTGTCACCAAAGACCGGCTACTTTTCCTGAAATAGAAAAAAAGAATAAATGGAATGGCTGGAATGAAAATGTAGACTAACGAAAAGGGGAGGAGATTGATGGTGCAATCCCAAATAAATCGGAACAACTGAAAAATGAAATTTCGATAGCAAACATCTGCAAACGTCGGAATCATTTTGAGAATCACGAACAACAGTAATGTGCCGACACCAAATGTGAAGCCTTTATTACTCGATAGAAATCGCGCAATGGATTTCAAACTTAATTTTTGCAATAAGGAACTTCCAAAGTGAATTTTGGAATCTTGATGTGCAGTAATTCGCGAACGCCTTCCTGCTGCATGGTGTAAAATCCGGTCATGGTGCCACGCAATGACCTCAAATCGCAGGCGCTACTGTAACTGTAAAATTCTCCCGGCTTGATGACCGGTGTTTCACCTACAACACCTGGGCCTTCAACTTCACGCTTCAATGCAATGGAGTCGAAAACATACCAATGTCGGCGCAAGAGCTTCACCGGAAAATCATTTTGATTCTCCATTGTGATGTGATACGAGAAAACAAAACTCTCCATCAGCGCACTGCTGAGGTTTTCCTCGTATTTCACAGCAACTGTGACCTTTATTCCTGATGTTACTTCCGTTTGCATTTTGATCTTGCTGCAAATATAATAACACATTGTTGATAACCTTCCAATCCTTTTCATATAAAAAAAGCCGCCAGATTCAACTGACGGCTTTTCACTTTTCAATAAAGCTTATTTGACAAGGATTCCAGGGCCTTTCAATTTCAAAAGTTCATCCGCCTCACTCAATGTGATTTTGCGACCATTGTAATACGCAACCATAAATGCATCTTTGATGCCCAGGCTGCGTGCTTCTGCTCTTTTCTCCACAGCAGCCATCATGGATGTGTAGCGGCCGGAGGTATAACGAATCTTTTTGGTGTCAGTCAATTCACTATTCAAATCCTTGATGTTGTACATTGCTTTGGTAGCTACCGGTTTGCTGTATACACCCACCTGAACAGTATAGAACAATCCTTGCACTGTCTCAACCTGCACGGCCTTTACTGTATTCGCATCGCCTTTATAGTAATCAGTCACCAGCGGTTTTGCATTGACCTCAGTTGTCTTGGCTGCAACATTGCCTGTGTTGGTATTTATTGTGTTGGCTGAATTATTTGAAGCAGCGCCTTTGCCAGTTGTTGGTGATGTGGTAGTGCCAACAATGTTGTTCTTAGCACTTCCCTGATTCACTGCATTTGACTGCCTATTTAATTTTGGATCTTCACCTTTGTCTCCATAAATGTATTCTTTTTCAACCGCAGCCACAAAATCAGCTCCGTCTGTTTTATCCATTGCTTCATACAATGGAATTCTCTTTCCATCTCGGTATGCAACAACGAAGGCATCAGAATATCCTATTGCTCTGATCTCGCCCTTCACCTGATCTGCACTTTCAAACTTCATAAAGAAACCTGCTGTGTAACGCTTGATTCCGTTGGCCAAACTCTCTCCACAAATTGGAGCGAATTCATCATAAAGATTTTGTGGGATATCATTTCTGAATGCACCAATCTGCACCTTGTAATAAATTCCTCTTGGCATGTCAAGATCCATTGGAATTGGTTTGTTCTCAGAATAAACTGCTCTGCTGGTGCGCTTAAAAAGATCAGCCTCCAAAACAACTGGCATTGCATAGTAATAGTCCTCAGCATTTCCAGCAGCTGTGCCTTTTGATTTTGAATTGGCAGTTGCAACAGCCGGAGTTTTTGCCGCCGGAGATGGATTAGTCGCTGGCTTTTCCGCAACAGCTGCCGTGCTCTTGGCTATTGTCGACGCTGTATTTGGATCTGCGCTAGTTGTCTTAACAACATTGTTTGGAATAGGTGTTGTCACGACGCTCTTATCCACATTTGGATTATTTGCCGGGCTATTCGATTTAATTTCCTCTTTAGGCGTTGCGATTGTGTTCGCTGTTGCTGTGCTATTATTTACTATAGCTGCATTTGATTTGTTTACTGTATTTGCAGCATTTGTTTTGATTTCTGTATTAGCAGCATTTGATTTGATTTCTGTATTAGCAGAATTTGATTTGATTTCCGTATTAGCAGAATTGGTTTCAGCTGGATAGGCAACATTCGATTTTACAACTTCAGTTTTTGCTTCAGTGTTAGTTGTTGGCTCTGTGATCGCCAACGTCATATTGACGTTTCTTTCATCAGTTGCAACAACTGTTTTCTTGTCTGTGACAATCTCTCCGTTGTTGTTAGTGGAAAAATTCAATACCTGATTTTGATTGTTCGTCTTATCAGTTGCCGGTGTCATTTCAACGACTTCGGATTTTGCAACTACAGGTGTAGGCGTTTTTTCTGTAACAACTGCCGTTTCTTCCACAGATTCTTTTGATTCAGCTACTGTAGGCTTTTCTGCTTCAGGCTTATAAAGTTCAACAGCAACAGCCGTTTCCTTCACAGGCTCTTCTTTCACCGGAGCAACCGGAAGTCTGTCAAATGGCACTTTGCCGGCCCTAAGCATTGCAAGGTCCTGATCGCTATAGGATGAGATCAAATCAATGTTCTCACATATACTTTGTATCTGACGTAGGTTGTCGATTGCCAATGCTTCTTTCGCAAATGCTTGTCTGTAATAATCCGCGCGCTCAATGTCGTCCTGGATTATTGGAGCTTTCTCTCTTACTTCCTGCGCATTGCGCATGTGAACATCAGCATCGCGCTTCAATCGTTTAATCTCTTCGCGAATCATGATCTTGGAATCAATCTTCTCTGTGTTTTTTCCTGTATCCTCATTGGCCTTTGCCAATTCCTCATCATACTCTCTTCTTGTCATCTTAGCAATAACAGGAGCGTTCTCAATTTCAATCATCGAACGTCTGTGGTACATCTGCTCTGCTTTGTAATCTAGCCTGCGCAGTTTACCCTGTGTTTCAACATTCTCCATTTCCGCTTCAAGTAGGAAAATTTCGTCATTGATAGATCTTAGTTTATCTCTGTTCTTGATTTGAAGACTTGGACTTTGTTGGTGTGCAATTATTTCTTCAAACGACCCAGACTCGTATGCAAAGATTGATTCTGACTGCTCGCGTCTCTTGAACATCTTTTCAATTTTCACAGCATCATTCTTAACTTTTTCAAATGCATCCTCTTGCTTAACGGCTTCTTCAGCTGCGGCGATATCATTGGAATCCGCATCCTCCGGCAAATCAACAATTGCATCCTTCGACTTTGATGTTGTTGCTGTGGCATTTGGATCAGCCGCCGAAGTAGTTAATTGAAGATCGTGTCGGTATGATTCAAGTTTTGTAAATGCAATTTGCTCTTCTGCTTTGATATCATTCAATTGCATATTGAGGGCACTTCGCTCATCGTTATCAACTGACTGATCGAGTTCTGCTTGCTTATCGGCACGCATTGTCGCCAAGGCTTCAACGTAATTTTCTGTAACAGAAATCTGATCCTGTAACTTGTTTGCGAAAAGGGCATCGCTTTCAATGATGGCCTTGTTCTCAGTTTCAAAGGCCGACTTATATTGGTTGACATCGTGTGTTTCGTTGGTCAAAGTTGCAATCGCAACTTCGAGCTTCTGATCGGTAACAGATAAATCGGCAATTTTGGCCATGTCGGTTTCCTTAGCTACGAGTGTAGCGTTGGCAACTCTTGCAGACTTTAGTTTCTCCAGTGTTGCTGTTTTGTAATCAACCATCATCACTGCGCGGTCAATCTCAGATCCTTTTGTGTTGGTAATTTGAGATGTCTTTGCATTGTATTCAGGTGCGACACTTGCATAAACAGCACGAATCTCATCGGGATTCAAACTTGCGGGACTTCCTCCGTTCGAAACAATGGCTGTTTTAAGTTCAGTTCTTAGTTTACCTAAATCGGTAAGCTTCATATTATCTGCATCTGTAAATGTTCCCGCTTTTTTCTTTGCTTCAATAGCCATAATAGCCTGACGGGTATCTTCCATGCTCTGAACAAGAATCATTCGGCGAGTAGGAGCAAGTCCTGGCTGACTGCCTGTCTTTGCAAGTAATACATCCTTTTGCGAACGAATACTAGCGGCATTTGTTCCAGGATTTGTTGTTGCCATATTGCTGGCACTTGGTCCATTTGGTAAAGGAGTCACCTGTATAGCAGGTTGTACTTTATTCCCGTCAATTGAAGTTGTTATCGGTGTTACCGTTTTCTCAACTGGTTTTGTAGTTGATGTGTTCGATGCTACGGTTGCCTTTTCAACAGGAGCTGTTGTTTTATTTACAGGAGTTTCAGTTGTTGTTGAGTTCGTTGTGCTAGCATTTACTGCAGCAGATGTTGTTTCTGCTTTCGTTGTTGGGTTGTTCGAAGCGACCATTGGTGCAGCTTCGCCCTCGGTGATTAAAGCGCGCATTTGCGGATCGGTAATCTCAAGTGCATTCACACGATTCCTCAATTCGTCCAGATTCATGCTTAGCTTCGTTTTGTCAGTATCACTCAATTTGATTTTTTCTTTTTCTACTAAACCGAAAGAAGAGTTACCGGAAACGCTTGCGAAGTACAATGCGTTGGCTTGAGCAATTTTCACTTCATTACCGTCCTTATTCACCTTGGCAGATTGCTGTACGATTTGTCTTCGAATCTCGTCTAACTTGGCTTTTGCATCAGCCAATTCATTACCGGCAACTTGCTTTTCCTTCTCTTTTTTAGTGCTGTTGAATTTTTCTTCTGCGGCTCTGGTCTGACCGGCTAATTCCTTTTCAGTGATGCGCATGTCGTTGAGCTTTTGCTCTGAACGACTAAGTTCAGATTCACGGGCTTTCACCTTGGTGTTGATTTCGTTGATTGGACTGCTTCCGCTTCCATCACGCAATGCCGTTTGTCTGTTTCTCTCTTCGGTAAGGATTTGAACCGCTTCCTCATATTTACCTGTCGATTCTGCTGTTTGCAGCGTACTTACCTGGGCATCTAGATGTGCTGCTCGTTCCTTTTCCGAAACCTTATACTGCTGAATGGATTCTGAAGCATTCATGGCTGCTTTTGCTTCTCTCTGAAGCTGCTGGGCTTTATCTGCCAATTCAACAGATTTTCTCAATTGATTTATATCTTCATCGGATGAAATATTACCCAAATTTTTTCTGATGGCTTCAGCTTCTGAGATTGCCACTTCAGCCTCCTTTTGCTTTTTTGAAGCGTATGAAAGACTGTTGTCGTACTTAATATCGCTTTCAGCAACGAATTGATTCACCTTCGCTGACTCTTTCTTCATTTCATCCATTACAGATGCTATTGTAATTCCATTGGCAAAACCCGCAGCTATTGGTGCGTTCACCATTGACTTATCGAAAGTCGTCAGTTCACCACCGGTTGAAGCCGGTTTCGTGTTTGTATTCGATTTTGCAACATCACCGCTGGAATTAACGTCAAGATTCGATTTCTTGCGAAGCATTTCCGAAGCCAATGATGATAGATCTTCATCCAATGGTTTCTCGAAGAAGTTTGTTACAATCAATTTATCCTTTCCATTGGCACTTACAAGACGCATCTCTTGGCGAAGAGCAACAGGTTGTTTGAAAGGAGGTATGGTCACGTTGATTTCGTGAACCATGGGACTGTTCTCGGTTGTTACCTTAAAAAGATAGTCACCGGATTTCGGTACATATACAAGATAATTTCCACTGTTATTTGCTGAAACACCTTCGCAAACTACTCGTTTTGTACCCGCATCGAGAATCTTCATGCTCGCCTTTTTCTGTTCCGGATTGATCTCGCTGATGAAATCACCTTTGAGATAAACAATCTGAAGTGGAGTAGACTCAACCAATACATTGTACACGTTCAAGTGATTCAAATCACTTGCCCGGCCACTGGCAAAATATGCGTTTTGATTTGACGGGTCGGCGATATAGAAAATGTCATCATCAGGGGTGTTGATGGCAAAATCAAGATTAATCGCTGGCCCGAAAGTTTGAGAGGCTGGATCAAAAACAGATTTGAAGATATCATATCCTCCCATGCTGTTATGACCTTTAGAAGAAAAATAAAGCGTTACTCCATCACTGTGCATGAAGCAGTAATCTTCATCATAGCGTGTATTGACATCTCCTTCGAGTTTCACCGGAGTGCTGAATTTACCATCAGGTAAAACCTGCGTTTTGTAAAGGTCTTTTCCTGTTGATCCGTCTTTTCCGTATGAGCTGAAGTAAATAGTACTGCTATTGCCCGGATAGTGAATTACACCCGGTTCTTTGCTTTTAGTATCCATTTTCGACTTGAGCTCATCAGGAATAGTTAAGATTTTACCGCCAATCGACTCAAGGTTGAAATATCGAAAGAAGTTGGCCTTGTCTGCTTCCGTCTTACTGATAACCGTAATGTCTTTAATATTGGAAAGAAGATTCGAGCCGTATATACAGGTCTCGATTTCGCGTTGAGCGTCTGTTTTAGCGGACAGCTTGGGATCTGCATTTCGCATAAAATTCTCATATGCGCGAATCGCTTCTTTGAATTGATAGTTCAAATGGTGCGCTTTTCCCAGGTAATACCAGGCCATCTTATCTTCCACACCCTTGGTGGTGGCTATCGTGAGATATTTTACAGCTTTGGATTTGTCCTGTTCGCTATAAATAGCACATGCCCCGAATTTGTAATTGTATTCAGGATGATTGGGGTATAGCGAAACCAGCTGTGAGTACAGCGGAAAAGCTTTCAGGTATTCACCTGATTGAAAATAGGTATTGGCCTCCTTGAGGAGTTGTTCTTCGTTGCCTTTCTGAGAATAGGCAGTTTGAGTAACAAACACGGCCAATAGGGCGATAACCAGTGTCGTTGTGCGTTTCATGCGCTTGTAGTCTTAGACGATTACGTAACGAAACAGAAGCTTCATGCTCTAGTTTCTTTTTTGTTATTTCATTTACCGTTTAAACAGGATCAGGTTCACTAATCCATTTTTAAGGGTTATGCTTTTTAACGCATCTCATCTATTTAGGGTTACAATTTCCTTGAAAATCAATTTGAATTACTTCACCCAAACTCAAAGCTTCAAAGATACATTGTCAATATGTCAAAGAAATCATTAGTCGAAATCTTTGACCTTCATACGTTGGTTTAATGATAAATTAATGTCGAAGAATGGTCGAACTTTATTTTGAAATCAGATAATAACCGGCCGTCACCGTGAAATTTCTGAAAAATGGGAATGACGTGAAAATTTTAGACTGCACTCTTGGCTTCATTCCGAATTTGGCTTCATAGTTTGGATTAATGAAATACAGTGTCTTTTTTAAGATTCTATAATTTTCCTTCTTTAAAATCCGTTCAAAACGCTCTAGAGAAATACCTGTCTGCTTGATTTCCATCAGATCGTCAATGGTTTTCTGATTCTCACCGGCAAGTTTTAGAATTCCTTTGTACAGAAAGGCCGGTAAAATGTGAAAGAAGGGGAGTTTTGACAAAAAACGACTCTTGCAAATTTGTTGGTGACCACCGAATGGATTATACCAGGGCGGAAATGCGAGAAAGAAAACGCTCTTTTCATCCATGAATTTTTTCACGAAACCCATGAATTTTTCCTGATCGTGAATATGCTCGATCACATCGCGCATAATTATCACATCAAAAACACCATCGTCTGCTTTCCTGTTGTAAATGTCATCGCATATCAGGTGTAGACGCTTTCTTTGAGGATGCATTTGGAAGTATTGCTCAGCCTTATCAATTCTCCCTTGCATGTAATCTATGCCATAAGCCTCACATTCTACTTCAATAAAAGGCTCGAGATTTCCACCTTCACCGCAGCC
>JAYTOA010000158.1:0-12880 GCA_043748015.1 Flavobacteriales bacterium | reverse complement strand
CTCATTCGGACAGACACCTGATTACTTCGCAAACGAACCGAGATGGAGATGTGGAGAGTGGTACTATCAAGTGGGAAGCGTTCCTACTAATGCCAGTAGTTCGAATTTTGTCTATTACCTCAATGGGGATTCCACCATTGGAAATTACTTATATCATCGGCTGTATCGGAAAGGTTGGACATTGCAGATCGGTCAGATGACATTTACGAATTATTTTGATAGTTTTACTGGTTACTTCCTTCGCCAGGAAGGCAGGAGCATCCGATTTTATAATGATCTAATTGGATCCGATAGCTTACTTGTCAGCTATGAATATCAGGTGGGAGATACGGTTCGAGGTGACATATTCTACCCTTGCGGATTTAGTCAGAATACCATACAGAGAGTTGACTCCGTTTTGATCAACTCGGAATACAGAAAGGTTTTCTATATTGATTCCATATCCGGCCCCGTGATAACGGAAGGAATCGGTCATCAATTATCCACGTATTCTGAAGGCGAGTTTATTAAACCGCTTTGTGAGGGGGGATTTGGAACAGGTACGAGCATTTTCTGTTATGGATTGGGAGAAACTCCTTATTGGAGTTCTGAGAATGAAACCGGCAATTGCAGTGTGATGGTAGGTCTTGAAAGCATCAACTCGGTTGATTTCAAGATCTATCCTAATCCTTTTGTTGCTGAAACAACTTTAGAGTTTGACAATTCAATGATCGGAGCTCATATAATTGTGGTCGATCTACAAGGTCAAGTTGTAAAGCAGTTACGCACTGTCAATGCACAAAGGATTGTTATACATAGAGACGACTTACCTGCGGGACTTTATTTTATTCGCTTGACAAAAGATAGCGGTGTAACGAAGACAATGAAAATTGCAATTATAGACTGAGTCATTTGAGGCGTTAAAATCACGGAATTAATCCATGTCTTTTTTGTAATGAATTTTCGCAAGGTTTTCCCAAATTATTGCTCCCCCGGCTTCTCCATCCCCAACTCCTCAAACACCTTATCAAACATCTTCACATCCATCCCGTGATCTTTGAAGAAGCGCCAGTCGAGGATCAGCATTTGCTCCCATGTCGTGCCGGGGATGGTATCGTGTAGGTGTTGCTTGTAAATGACAATGGCGTTTTTATAATCATTGTTATAGAGGTAAAGATGTGCCAGGTTGATTTGCGAGTTGACATCTTCAGGATAGAGTTCTGCCCCGCGCTTGAAGTAGGCGAGGGAGGTGAGATAATCTTTCATCTCCATCAGGTACCAGCCAATATCTGTATACGAACGGACGTCGAGTTGTAGTGCATTGATATCTGTGACGCGCGTGGCCATCGGAAATTCTTTGCCATTCACCGTTCGTTTGTATCCAAGAATAATTCCTTGGTCATCTTTTATAAATTCTTTGTCTGCAGAAAATTCTTCATTGAAAAATGTCGTTGGATTGATGAAGTGCATTTTTACTTTCTGGCCACCGGTGGTGAAGAGATAGCCCGCATCGCTTTTTGTGATGCTTGACCACTGATCATCGTACAAATAAATTCCAGTGTAAGTATCGAGTATCGCGTCCGATACTGTGATTGTTTTTCTGCGGATGGGTGCATTGTAGAATTTTTTCCAGTCAAAGACTTTGGCAACGCTGTTAATGACTTCTCCTGCCAGTTTGAAATCGTCGGTATTCAAAAAAACTACCATGCCATAACCGTCTTTCAAGCTGCCAAAAAAATGTCCGCAGAAACCGTCGTTACCGGCGCTGTGCGAAAAATACATTTCGCCGTCGCGGTCTTCAATAAATGAACCCAGTGTTGTCGGTCCGTCGTTATAAGTTGTGAGATGCAGTTTCACCATATCTGCATCCAGCACTTTTGAAGGGCGGCCACGATACGCCTGTTGCATGTCAATGATATACTGACATAGGTCGCTGGGTGTCATCCACAATCCTGCAGCGGCTTGCTCGGGATATACATGGAACTTATTGGCTATCGGTGTTCCATCGCCATTGTATGCAGTGGCGCAAAGTGATTGCTTGTCCTTGGATGGTGGTTGTGCATACGAACTGTTGGTCATACCAATCGGCTTGAGCACGTTGTCATACATCCATTGGTCGTACGTCGCGCCGGTAATATCCGTGAGTATCATTTGTGTGATGCTTGTTCCTCCACCTGAATATTCGAAACGCAATCCTGGTTCGTACATACTGCGCACCGCAGCTGTAAACGAGGGCGGTTCTCCATTCAATACTTGTAGTAGTGTTGGCATTGGTCCATTGATGTCGTGTCCCGGGAAGCCGTGTACTGTAAGTCCTGCAGTATGACTGAGCAATTGTGCAATGGTTATTTTTTTCCCATTTGATAGTGAGTCATATGGAAATTCCCACGACTTCAAGTAGGTGTTGATGTCAGTATTGAGATCAATTTTTTTGTCTTGCGCGAGTTTTAAAATACCGATTGCGTTTAACGATTTGCTGATGGAACCCGGTTCGAAAAGTGTTTCTGTTGTGACTGGTTTTTTCTCTGCTTCATCCGCCCAACCGTATCCTTTTGCCCATGCTATTTTGTAATCCTGTATCACCGCAATGCTCATTCCTTTGACATTGTATTGCGCCATGCGCTCGGCAATGGTGGCGGGCAGATCGTCGTTGAGTATGATCCTGCCGGTGATGTTGTTTTCTACTTCTTTTATTTTCTCTAGTGTCTTCTTGGAGTATGTCGCTTGCGCAAAAGATTGTGTAGAGAAAAGAACAATGGCGAAGAAGAGGATGGAGTATTTCATGGTGTGAAATATATTTTTGTTATCGGTTAAAAATAACGCGATGTCGAAGTGAAGGGTGAATGGCAATATGCGCGTTGTCGGAATCCTATGGGGAGATGATTCGAAAATTTCAATTCCTTTCTGTGTGAAGTTTTCATGCAGATTTTCGCAGATTGAAAGCAGATTTTCACGGAAATGATTTATTGTAATTCTGTGTTTTCTGAAATTCTTTCCGTGCGGTTCAGTAAGAAATTTTCACGCAGATTGAAAAACGGATTTTTTGAGAAGTGGTGTGATCTATTTCTGTGTTTTCTGAAATTCTTTCCGTGCGGTTCTGTGCGAAACAACTTGCCGAAGAGCAGGCATCACTTCTTCTCGAAGATCAATCGATCAAGATAGAACGTCCCAAACGGAATCAAAGAAGCGAGAAATGCAATCACACCTTTCTTAAAACTCAATCCTTTACTCATAGCAATGACAATCGTGTACATGAACAATATAAAGAGTATTCCATGCAAAGTACCCACAATGCGGACAGCCTGTGGTATATCAGCCATATACTTCAGTGGCATGGCGACGCCGAGTAACAACAGGTAAGATATTCCTTCCCATATACCGGCGGTTCTTAGATCGCGCAATGGTTTTGATAGTATCGCTTCGCTCATTACTTTTTCTTATAAGTGGTCTTGAATGTTTTCCCCTTTTTCGGTGGTCTTTTGCTTGTCTCTTTTGTCGACTTCGATGAATTGGAAGTCTTTGATGTCTGAGATGGTTTTGAATTCCGACCTGTAGATTTTTTCGCTGTCACAGGACGCGGATGTTTCTTTTCGTGGAACGCTCCTTGAAATTCGGGATCTTCCAATCGCTTTTGTCTGTCGACCTCGCGCAATTGCGTTTGCTCTTCTTCGTGTGGAGTTGTGTACTTCGGAATGACAGTAGGAATAGGTCTGACCGCAATCTTCTGTCGTATCAGTTTTTCAATTTTCCGGATGTGATATTCTTCACTAAAATCCATGAAGCTGATGGCCACACCCGTTTTAAATGCTCGACCGGTTCGACCAATACGATGCACGTAATCTTCATAGTGCGTAGGTATCGTGAAATTGACTACATGCGAAACTTCGAAGACATCAATTCCACGCGAACTGACATCGGTACTGATCAACATGCGTACTTCACCGCCTTTGAAATCGTCAATGGCATTCATGCGCGCATTCTGTCCTTTGTTGCTATGGAGCAATCGTATTTCACCAATTGTTTTCCGCTCGAAGTATTTGAAGATATGCGTCGCTTCTTCTTTTGTTCTAACGAAGACGAGTATACGTGAGAAAGTTTCATCTTTCAACAGGTACTCTAGCAATGAAAGTCGCACCCGGAAATTGGGTGTCTCGTAGATGTATTGCTCAACCGTTGATGCCGGTGTGGCTTGAGGCGTTACTTCAATTCGTGTAGGGAATAACAGAAAATTATCCGCAAGCGATTCTACTTTTTCCGGAAATGTAGCGGAGAAAAGTAACTGCTGTTTTTTCTGTGGCATCTTCTCTTGCACATGCCGCAACTGTGGCCAGAAGCCCATGTCCATCATCCTGTCGCACTCGTCGAGAACAATGTGCTT
The DNA here is from genome assembly GCA_043748015.1 of Flavobacteriales bacterium. Classification (GTDB taxonomy): domain Bacteria; phylum Bacteroidota; class Bacteroidia; order Flavobacteriales_D; family Sanyastnellaceae; genus JAIBBG01. The sequence goes on along the minus strand of JAYTOA010000158.1, from coordinate 8,523 downwards.
TATTTTTTTAGCATAGATCTCACCCTTCGCATAGAGTTCGAGAAACCTTCCCGGCGTTGCAACGATGATGTCAACACCACTTTTTATTTTGTCAATTTGAGATTTCGGACCGACGCCGCCAAAAAGAGCGACCCATTTCAGATCCGTATTCGCAGCGAGTTCTGCGACTGTTCTTTCCACTTGCACAACAAGTTCTTTCGTAGGAACGAGTATGAGGCAGCGCGGCTCTTTGCCTTGTGCATATTTCAGAATTTGCAAAAGTGGAAGAAGGTAAGCGGCAGTTTTTCCTGTACCGGTTTGTGCAATTCCGATTACGTCTTGTCCCGCCATGATAGGTGGTATCGCCTTCTGTTGAATTTCCGTCGGCGTTTCATAACCGGCAGCAAGTATCGCATCGAGAAACTGTCGCGTTATTTTGAGGTCTTCAAATGTCATCGGCCGAAAGGTACTCACTGCAACCTAAGTTCATGGTGGAATTACATGAGAGGAGAGATACGCTAGACTTCATCTGCGTTGATCCATTTCGGTACATCCGGGGCTGTGTACTCCTGCATCATGCGCAGGAGCGATTCAATCTCGTGATGCACAAGCACCATGGCGCGATTGCTTTCAGTGAGAAATCCTTCTTTCATCATGTGATCCATGAAGAGAAGTAAGTGATCGAAGTATCCGTTTGTATTGAGCAATGCAATAGGCTTTGGATGCAAACCGAGTTGCGCCCAGGTAAGCATTTCAAACAATTCTTCGAGTGTTCCAAATCCTCCTGCAAGCGCCAGAACAGCATCACCCAATTCATGCATGAGCATCTTTCGTTCGTGCATCGTCCTCACTACAAACATTTCTGTGAGTTTGTCGTGGGCTACTTCTTTTGTTTTGAGAAATGAGGGAATGACTCCTACAACCTCACCGCCTGCAGCAAGCGTGGCATCGGCTACTGCACCCATCATTCCGATTTTTCCTCCACCGAAGACAAGTCGTAGCTTGTTTTCACCCATGAATTTTCCGAGGGCATGCGCTTCGTTTTTATATATGGTGTCTATGCCGAGGCTTGCTCCGCAGAATACCGTTATGCTTTTCATTTTTTTTTTGCCACAAACACTAAGTCACAAAGACCCACGAAGAAAAAAAATTGTGAAATTTCGTGTCTTTTTGCCTTTGTGGCCTATTGAAATTAATGTTTTGAAAGTCGCACAATCTGTCCTTGATCGTTTCGAATGATATACATCCCATCCGCAAATTCACTCACATTTAATGAATTGATATTCTTGTGTGTTTCAATCAACGCACCTGAAATAGAATAGATAGAGATGTTTACATTTTCAGTAAATCGAATAATATCATGTGCGGGATTTGGATAGACATGCATCGCGCTCAAAGCAGTTTCAGTGATGTTCAACGTACCTGCGTTGTTGCTGTATTGTGGAGTAGTGCCTACGAACAATATCCAATTCGGACCACCATCTGTAGAACGACCAAGTGATGTATCCGGTGCGATGTAATTCCATGCGATTTCATCAGCCAATGTGAAACCATCCGGACTTGCAATACTCAGGTATTCGCCGTTGTTACTCAGGCGAAATCCTGCATGACGCACCCCTTGATTTTCTTGGCCATCCGCCCAAAAAAGTAACCAGCCATTTGCAGGAACTGTTACACTATCCACAAACGTTGTTGGCACCATCCATTTGTTGCGGCGCTCCGGATCGTCACTGATGTGATAGCCCGCGAGATTTACCGTAAAATTATTGGGATTGTAAACTTCAAACCAATCTTCGTTCTGAAGAATATTGTCGATGGTGTCATTTTGATTTGCAGAAAGCACTTCATTGATGAACAAATTTTGCGGCTGTATAACAAAGAGTGAATTCGTTACTGTAGGTGTTGGTGCATTGAATGTTATACTTGTTGCGGATCCGTCATTCTGTCTTCCCCAACTTTTGTTTTCCGCAATGGCTCCGTAGGTATAAGTGTCGATGGTGGTGCCTCCAACTGGTCCGGTGAGGACAATTGTTCCACCTGCTGTTGCAAGCGAAAACGGCGCATGATTGGCGTCGTCCTGCACGTCGAAATCGCACCAGATCAAGCGAAATCCACCCGCAGGAACAACAGTGCGGTAAGGATTGGTAGTGGGAATTTGCCATTGTGTCGGATTGCCATTTACGCTCAAATAATAGCCTGCAAGATTCACTTGAAATGTATTCGGATTGTAAATCTCAAGCCACTGGTCATACTCATTTTGTGGATCATCATAAGTGGATGTATTGATCGTCTGCACTTCATTGATGAAAAGTGTGTTGTTGGTGAACACCTCTGCATTTGGTGCTTTATAAGTGACGTTGTTGAAGTATTGCCAATTTGGACATCCATCGCAGGTTCTTCCGTAACTCACATCTGAGGTCATAATAGGATAGGAGATGCTATCAATAACAGTTGTGCCGTCGGGTGCGGTAAACAGAAACGTTTCTCCATCGATGCCAAGTCCAAAACCATCGTTGTGCAAAGGTCCTTGTGATATTGCATTGTTATAGTCATTGTCGATCCATAATACGATGAATGCATTCGGCAATACTGTCGTAACACCTGCGTCATCTGCAGGAATTTGCCACTTCATCAAATTGGTAGGATCATCACTTATATAATAACCCGCCAGATTCGTGATAGCACTTCCGGGAGGATTGAAGATCTCTACCCAGTCCTCATGTTCAAAGAAATCATCAAGCTGTCCGTTTACATTGGACGCGATGATCTCGTTGATCTTCAGATTCATGTTTTGAGCATGAACAGCAGTTGTGATGAGTAGTAGTAGAAATGTTGTGTAAATTGTTTTCATGTATTCTCCCGAAAAATTTTGTGCGCACGAAATTACCATTGAAAAGCCTTTTACCCTCAATTATTTGAGTACTTGGGGTCATCGTCGGTTCTCGTGTTAAATGTTTTTCTGCCGGCACTACTGAATAGATACTTCACTTCGTTTCAGGATGACAAACGCGCGTGTATGGTTGGTGGAGTTGAGGCCCCAAAGTGGCCTTCGCTCCACCTACGCGCGATACAATCTGTCATCCCGATACGAAGGGAGGGATCTCCATTCTTCCACACACAATGCGGGTCTGACCATTTTATTTGAAGTGAGGATCTCTTTTTGAAATGCTTGAAAATCACGTCTATTTTTTTAGAACCGACATCCCCGTTGTAAATACCTTACAATCAGAACACACAATTTTGACGCAGAAAATCCTTTTATCTTCAAAGAAAATGAAGTAAACTTGTTAGCTGAATTACGTCTATTCATAAGGCCGTTCGGTAGCGTTTTTTCTTAGAGTTTTACCTAGAATTATCATGCAGGAAAGATCAGTGATGCACATGGACCTCGACACGTTTTTCGTGTCGGTGGAGCGTCTGATGGATAGCAGACTGAACGGTAAACCTGTGTTGATCGGCGGCACATCCGATCGCGGCGTTGTGGCATCATGTAGTTACGAGGCGCGCACTTATGGCATTCATAGCGCTATGCCTATGAAACTCGCGCGACAACTTTGTCCCGATGCCATCATCATTCGCGGCAACTCAGGCAATTACATGAAGTATTCGGACATGGTGACGGATATCGTGCGAGAAGCAGTGCCGGTGTTTGAGAAAACTTCTGTCGATGAATTCTATTGCGATCTTTCGGGAATGGATAAGTTTTTTGGCTGCTATAAATTCGGTCACGAGCTGCGCGAAAAGATCATCCGCGAAACAGGCCTGCCAATCTCTTTCGGACTTTCCGCCAACAAGACGGTTTCTAAAGTGGCCACAGGTGAGGCCAAACCCAACAACGAAAAGAGAATTCTCAAAGGTGAAGAGATGGGTTTTCTCGCTCCACTTTCCATCAAGAAAATTCCGATGGTGGGTGATAAGACCTATCAGACGCTGCGCAACATGGGCGTGAGCAAGATCGTCACCGTGCAGGAAATGCCGATTCAACTCATGGAAAATGCATTCGGCGAAAATGGTGTGAGCATATGGAAAAAGGCCAATGGCATTGATAATTCTCCCGTTGTTCCCTACCAGGAGCGCAAGTCCATTTCTACGGAAAGAACTTTCGATAAGGACACCATTGATATAGTGAAGCTGCGCGGCATACTGCTGGCGATGGCGGAAAATCTCGCCTTTCAATTGCGACGTGGGGAGAAACTCACTTCATGCGTTACGATGAAATTGCGTTATTCCGATTTTCAGACGCAGACATTACAATCGCGATTGCCCTATACTTCTGCGGATCATATCCTCATTCCGAAAGTACTGGAGCTTTTTGAAAAACTCTATAACAGAAGACTCCTCGTGCGACTCGTTGGCGTGAAGTTCAGTCACCTCGTGGGTGGCGGGTATCAAATCAATCTTTTTGATGATACCGAAGAGCGCATCAACCTCTATCAGGCGATGGACAAGATGCGCGAAAAATTCGGCGACCGCGCTGTGATGAGTGCCGGGGGTATGATGGCAAAATCCATCGGAAGATGGAATCCGTTCAACGGCGATGCACCGCCATTGCTGGCGAATAGAAGACAATAGTTTTTGAGTGAAGAACAATGATTATCGTCAAAAGAGATTTATCATTTCGAAAAGAAGTGAGAATTCTCAAATCCGTCAAGGCATAAAATTAATTGAGTACGGTAGAAGTGTTGAGCGCAAACATCATTTTCAATTTTGACCAACAACCACACATATTACTCATTGCGATATGGCACCATGGAGCCGAAGGATTTGTTGGTGCTTGCCAGTGAAAAGGGTTATGTACGTGTGCCGCTCACCGACATCAATTGTACTGCCGGCATTATTGAATTTGCACGCGTTGCTCCGAAGCATAGCATTATTCCAATCGCTGGTGTTGATTTTCGAAATGGTGTGGAACAACAATATGTGGCTATCGCGAAAAACAATGAAGGTTTTGCAGAGATATGTGAATTTCTCTCGAAGCATCTTCATCAAGAAATCCCTTACGAAAGTGTAGCTCCTGCATTTGAAAATGTATTCGTGATTTATCCATTCAATGCATGGTCGCGCATTTCACCACTTCCGGATATAGAGCAATTGCGGGAGAATGAATTCATCGGAGTTTCTGCAAGAGATATTCCGCGACTTCGTTTTTCTCCTTGGAAAAATCATCTGGAGCATGTGGTGTGTCTTCAGACTTCTACTTTCAGAAACAAAAGAGATTTCAATGCGCATCGTTTGCTTCGCGCAATTGACAACAATACGCTGCTTAGCAAACTGCCGAAAAGTGAAGAAGGTCATCCGGAGGATGTGATGATCTCTGCTGAGGAATTGACTATTGCATTCGAAGAGTATCCGGAGATCATAGCTAATTCGGATGCGTTGCTCAACGAATGTTCGATCGATTTTGAATTTGATGCAGAGCAACACAAGAATCAATTGCATTACACAGGAAGTGAGGAAGAGGACAATCAACTCATCGAAAAATTGTGTGCGGATGGACTGTTATATCGATATCCGAATGCCGATGAAACTGTTATGGCAAGATTGGCGAAGGAGCTTCATCTCATCAAAGAGAAAAGATTTGTCTCGTACTTTCTCATCAATTGGGATATTGTCAATTATGCACGCAGTAAAGATTTTTACTATGTAGGTCGGGGAAGTGGAGCGAACAGCATGGTCGCATACCTGTTGCGCATTACTGATGTTGATCCACTCGAGCTCGATCTTTATTTTGAAAGATTCATCAATCTCTTTCGTCAGAATCCTCCTGATTTCGACATTGATTTTTCATGGAAGGACAGAGACAATATCACACATTACATATTTGAGAGATTCAGGAATGTCACGCTGCTGGGCGCATTCAATACGTTTCAGTATTCAGCTGTAGTGCGCGAGCTGGGAAAAGTATTCGGTTTGCCTAAGAGTGAAATCGATATGTTGAGCGATAGTAAATTTTCTTACACTCAACTGGATTCAAATCAAAAACTCGTTTTGCAATACGGTGCATACCTCAAGGACTTTCCGAATTACATCAGCATACATTCGGCGGGAATACTCATTACAGAGAAGCCAGTCTATTATTATGGTGCAACGTTTTTTCCGCCAAAAGGATTTCCAACAGCGCAATTTGATATGCACCAGGCGGAAGATATTTCGATCAACAAACTCGACATACTTTCTCAGCGAGGTTTGGGAAAAATAAAGGATACGCTTTCTATTATTACTTACAATCAACCGGAGAAAGGCAACATCGACATCCACAATATTGCTGCATTTAAGAACGATGAGAACTGCAACAATTTGTTGCGCAATGCAGAAGCACTCGGTTGTTTCTATGTTGAATCACCTGCAATGCGCATGCTGCTCACAAAGCTGCAGACGCATAATTATATCGGACTCGTTGCTGCAAGTTCTGTGATTCGTCCCGGTGTTTCTTCTTCGGGAATGATGCGGGCATACATCATGCGTGAGCGTATTCCGGAAAAAAGATTGGAGGCGCCGGAGCCTTTGTTGAAGCTCATGCCGGAGACATACGGCGTGATGGTTTATCAGGAAGATGTGATCAAAGTCGCACATGAATTCGCAGGATTATCTCTCGGTGAAGCGGATTTGTTGCGAAGAGGAATGAGCGGAAAATTTCGTGGGCGTGAAGAGTTCGATCGTGCACGCCTGAAATTTTTGAGTGGAGGAGTGGAGAACGGTCATCCACCGGAATTGGTGAATGAAGTGTGGCGACAGGTGGAAAGCTTTGCCGGATACGCTTTTGCAAAAGGTCACAGTGCGAGTTATGCTGTTGAAAGCTATCAATGTCTTTTTCTAAAGGCATATTTTCCGCTGGAATACATGACGGCGACGATCAATAATTATGGAGGTTTTTATCGCACGGAAATTTATGTGCATGAAGCGCGTATGTTGGGCGCAGTGATCAAGGCGCCATGTGTAAACACTTCTAACGATGGCGCTGTTATTCATGGCAAGACTTTAACTCTCGGCCTCGAAATGATTAAAGAACTTGAACACAACACGAGGCTTCATATCATCAATGCGCGACTTCAAATACCATTTACGAGTTTAAATGATTTTCTCGATCGTGTGAAGATCAGTTTGGATCAAAGTGTTTTGATTGCCCGAGCCGGTGCTTTGCGGTTTACGGGCTTGGGTAAAAAAGAGTTGATGTGGCAGTTGCATTTTAGATTGGGAAAGACAAAGACCACTTCGCCCGACCAAAAACTCTTTGAATCCAATCGCGCTGATGCTAAGCTGCCAAAGCTTGAACACCATTGGCTCGAAGATGCATACGATGAACTGGAATTGATCGGATTTCCGCTATGCAATCCTTTTGATTTGATTGAAGGAAGATCCATCAATGATGAGATTATGACCAATGATGTTGAAATTCAAGCAGCGGATTTCAATTCTTATATTGGAAAGACGATTACCACGATTGGATATAAAGTGACATTGAAACCGACGAGTACTTCGAAAGGTGAGAGTATGTTCTTCGGTACGTTTCTCGATCGCTCCGGACATTTTATAGACACGGTGCATTTTCCTCCTGTGGCGAGGTCGTACCCAGTTTCCGGTTGGGGATTGTTTCATATAACCGGCAATGTGATGGAGGAATTCGGTGCGATAACCATTGAGGTGACGAAGATCTATAAACTGAAATTGTTAACTGATCCGCGTATGGCAGACACGCCTTCTCATCCTTCTCTCATGCAGAAAAAATCTTCTTCCAATGATCGTTGGATGACGAAGCATTTTCAATCCGATAAAAAACCGGAGAGCTAGTCTTCGGGTAAAGAGCGGTATTGATTATTCACGAATGATTTTACGCCTTGGCTAATTGTTGGTGTACAGAAATTTATAAGCAACCCTTTCGGTATTTCCAGTAATTTCATGTAAGAAATAATGATGGCGTCGTAAATCGGATGCATCGTTACAACTGCTTTCAATTCGAGTAGAATAACATCATCGACGAGAATATCATAGCGCAACTTCGCATCGAGCGTTTTTCCACGATAGTAAATGGGCACATATTGTTGTCTCGAATACCGAATGTTTCTATAGCTTAATTCCTCACATAACAATGCTTCATAAACTGATTCAATCATTCCCGGCCCTACATGACGATGAATACAAATAGCTGCCCCGATTATCTCGTGTGTTAACTCTGATAATGCTGCCTTTGTGATTGTCCCTTCCATGTAAAATTCATTTCTTCAAATGAACAATGGAAATTTTTTTTGGCTTTTTGCCGAAGGAATATCCTATGCCAGAAAGGAATAAATGAATTGTTTTTTATTGCTGGAATGAACGCTAGCGGATATGCTAATATGGAATAACATCATTTTATAGAGATCGTTTTATCACGGAGGAATGGAGGATTGGAGATTTTCATTAGGTCAAAATGAACTCTTTCTAATCCTCCATTCCTCCAATTCTCCGTGATAAAAAATATAATCAAAGATTCTCCTTCAAGAAATTCGTCATCTTGTTGTACAAATGAAGACGCGTATTACCTCCAAAAATGCTGTGATTCTTGTT